>NZ_JBFTPJ010000108.1:0-14832 GCF_056398445.1 Variovorax sp. 01T439_2 | reverse complement strand
GGCCTGGCCCATGCTCACCTTGAGCGTGCCGGCGGGCTGGCCGTCGTCCTTCGAGAGCCCGGCCACCGCGTCCTGCAGCGTGGCAAGGGCACCGCCGATCTGGCCGAGAAAACGCTCGCCGCCCTCCGTCAGCGTGAGGCGGCGGGTGCTGCGCTGGAACAGCCGCACGCCCAGCCGCGCTTCGAGCCGCGCGACGTTCTTGCTGACCGCGGCCGGCGTGAGCCCGAGCCGGCGGGCGGCGGCCGAGAAGCTGCCGCTTTCGGCGCTCTGCACGAAGGACTGGAGGTGATTGAGCGGTTCCATGGGCCTATTTTCAATCAATAGTTGAATCTGATTGGACCGATTGATGGCTACCGCAACGGTAATGGAATCCCGACACTGAAGGTCTTCCACCTCACAACCGATAGGAAAACATCACCATGGCTCTCAGCAAATCCACTTCCCCCGTGCTCGCGGGCAAGGTCGCTTTCGTCACCGGCGGCTCGCGCGGCATCGGTGCCGCCATCGTGCGCCGCCTGGCCGAGGACGGCGCCGCCGTTGCCTTCAGCTAYGCSAGTTCSAGCGCSCCGGCCGASGAACTSGTGCGCAGCCTYSAGKCCGAAGGCGGCCRYGCSCTKGCGCTGAAGATCGACAGCGCCGAYGCYGCCGCRCTCACCGCCGGCATCGACGAGGCCGCGCGCAAGCTCGGCCGCRTCGATGTGCTGGTCAACAACGCCGGCGTCTTCCTGCCCGGCACCATCGACGATTTCTCGCTCGAGGATTTCGACCGCACGCTGGACATCAACGTGCGCGCCGTGTTCGTGGCGGCCAAGGCGGCCGTGCGCCACATGGGCGAAGGCGGCCGCATCATCAACATCGGCAGCACCAACGCCGAGCGCATGCCCTGGCCCGGCGGCAGCGCCTATGCCATGAGCAAGTCGGCGCTCAAGGGCCTGGTGCAGGGCCTGTCGCGCGACCTCGGCCCGCGCGGCATCACGGTCAACAACGTGCAGCCCGGCCCGGTCAACACCGACATGAACCCGGTCGACGGCCCCAATGCCGCCGCGATGCACGGCCTGATGGCGCTGGCCCGCCACGCGCGCCCCGAGGAAATCGCCGGCATGGTGGCCTACCTCGCGAGCCCCGAGGCCGCCTTCGTGACGGGCGCCAGCCTCAACATCGACGGCGGTTTCGCCGCTTGATGGCTACTCCGCGCGCTGGACGGCGGCAATGAGCTTGTCCAGGGTGGCATCGAGGCGGGCGAGCTCGTCAGCCTCGATGCCCTCGAACAGCGCGGCCTMGCGCTGCCGGCCCAGCATGCCGACGGTTTCGTGCAGCGCCTTGCCCGCCGCCGTGAGGTAGAGCCGGCTGCGGCGCCGGTCGGTGGGGTCGCCCAGGARCTGCACGCGCTTGTGGCGCTTCAGGCCGGCCAGGGCGCGGCTCACCGCCATCTTGTCGAGCCCGGTGAAATCGGCGATCTGCGTGGCATTGAGCCCCGGCTGCGCGCCGAGCACCGCCATGGCACGCCATTCGTTGAGCGTGAGGTGGTGCTCGCGGCCCACCTTCTCGTGGAAGGGCCGCGCCGTGAGGTTGACCACCCGCACCAGCTTGAAGAACAGCGGGTCCATGGCGCGGCGCGGTTCAGCCCAGCAGTTTTCTCGCCGCGGCCGCGATGGCTTCGGCGCCGACGCGCGATTGCGCCTCCAGCACCGGCGCATAGCCGACCGGAATGCGCGGCGCGCCGAGCCGCGCCACGCGGCAGCCCGTGGCCTCCGCGGCGCTGGCGGCAATCTCGGCACCGAAGCCGGCCACCTGCACCGCCTCGTGCACCACCAGCAGCCGCTGGGTGCGCGCGCACGACGCGAGCACCGTCTCGCGGTCCCAGGGCCAGAGCGTGCGCAGGTCGATCAGGTCGACCGCGATGCCTTCGGCCGCCAGCGCGTCGCAGGCCGCGGCGCAGGCCTGCATCTGCCGGCTCCAGCTCGCGAGCGTGAGCGCATTGCCTTCGCGCACGCGCCGCGCCTTGCCGAGCGGCACGGCGATGTCTTCGTCGACCTCGCCGCGCAGGCCCCACAGCGTCTTGTGCTCGATGTAGACCACCGGGTCGCCGCACGCGAGCGCGGCGCGCAGGAGGCCGTAGTTGTCCTGCGGCGTCGACKGGCTCACCACCACCAGGCCGGGCAGATGCGCGAACCAGGCCTCGAGCGACTGCGAGTGCTGCGCGGCCGAGGCGTCCCAGATGCCGCCGGGCATGCGCGCCACCAGCGGCACGCGGCCCTGGCCGCCGAACATGAAGCGGTTCTTGGCGGCCTGGTTCACCAGCTCGTCCATGCCGCAGAGCGCGAAGTCGACCACGCGCATCTCGACCACGGGCCGCAGGCCCGCGAGCGCCATGCCCACGCCGGCGCCCATGATCGCGGCCTCGCTGATCGGCGTGTCGATCACGCGCTCGTCGCCGAAGGCCTGCTGCAGGCCCTTGTACTGGCCGAAGATGCCGCCGCGGCCCACGTCCTCGCCGAGCACCACCACGCGCGGGTCGGCTTCCATTTCGCGCTGGATTGCGAGCACGGCGGCCTCGGAGTAACTCAAATCCTTCAATACCATTGGCCTGCCCCCGTGGTCTGCACGTCGGTGAACGCGGCACTCGGCTCGGGCCAGGGCGCCGCGTTGGCGATGGCGAGGGCGGTATCGACCTCGTCGCGCGCGGCATTCTCGATGGCATCCAGCGCCGCGGCGGCCACGCCCATGTCCAGCAGCTGCCCGCGCGCCCGCGCGATCGGATCGGTCTCGATCGCGGCCGCCAGTTCGGCCGGATCGCGATAGGCCGCGAGGTCGACCGACACATGCCCCTTCACACGGTAGGTCAGCGCATGCAGCAGCCGCGGTCCGCCGCCGCTGCGCACTTCGGCGACCAGCCGCGCGGCGGTTCCGTGCACCGCGAACACGTCGTTGCCATCGACCTGCGTGGCCGCGATGTCCATCGACGCGGCGCGTGCCGACGCGCCCTCGCCGGCCGTCATCGGGCCGCTCGCGGTGGTGGCGCTCCAGCGGTTGTCCTCGCAGACGAAGAGCACCGGCAGGCTGTACACGCGCGCCCAGTTCAACGCTTCGAGGAAGGGGCCGCGGTTGATGGCGCCGTCGCCGAAGAAGCAGACCGTGATGTCGCCATTTTTCCTGAGCAGCTTCTGCGCATGCGCCGCGCCCACCGCAATCGGCAGCCCCGCGGCCACCACGCCGTTCGCGCCCAGCATGCCGACCGAGAAGTCCGCGATGTGCATCGAGCCGCCCTTGCCGCCGTTGAAGCCGGTGGCCTTGCCGAACAGCTCGCACATCATGCGGGCGAGGTCGGCGCCCTTGGCCAGCGTGTGGCCGTGGCCGCGGTGCGTGGAGGTGAGGTAGTCGCTCGTGCGCAGATGCGCGCAGACGCCCGCGGGCACCGCCTCCTGGCCGGTCGAAAGATGCAGCGGGCCGCGCACCTTGGCGGCACCGGCGGCCTGCTGGCCATAGGCGCTCACGCCGCCCTGGCTCGCGGTTTCGGCGGCGTTTTCGAAGGCGCGGATGCGCACCATGGCGCGGTACAGCGCCGTGCCTGAATTGCTCGGGTCCATCTTGTCTCCAGCGCCTTTGACGAGGGCGTTCCGGCAAAAATCGTATCAAGCGTGACGATATCGCCTCACAGGGCTTACCCCTCTCATGCGCCGGCAGCGGAAGTCTGAGAATGATTCTCAAATGCATCGGTAGAATGGCGCCCCCGTCCGCACGATTCCTTTGCGGCTGCTGCCCCTGTCGACCGAAGCAGCGCCGGCCCCCAGCCTTTCCCATGCACAAGTTCTTTCTGGCAACGCCTCTCGCGCTCGCGGGGGCCTTTTCCCACGCCCAAACCACCGATCCCGCCGCCGATCCCGCCGCCGAGGCGCGCGGGCAGCTCGGTACCGTCACGGTGGAATCCAGCGCGACCACCGGCTTCGTCGCCAACACGGTGGAGGCCGGCACCTTCCGCGGCGCCGGCATCATGGACGTGCCCGCCACGGTCAACACCGTCACGCGCGAGGTGCTGGAGCTGCAGGGCGCGGCCAGCATCTACGAGGCGCTGCGCAACACGGCCGGCGTGACGCGCCAGCAGAACGGCGGCGACACCTTCGACCAGCTCGTGATCCGCGGCATCGCGGTGGAGAACCGCACGAACTACCGGCTCAACGGCTCGCTCGCAATTCCCAACGTCTCCGAGATTCCGATGGAGAACAAGGAGCGCGTCGAGGTGCTGAAGGGCGCATCGGCGCTCTACTACGGCTTCACCACGCCGGCGGGCATCGTCAACCTCGTGACCAAGCGCGCCGGCAGCACGCCCGTGAGCACCGTCGGCCTCACGCTCGACGACCGCGGCTCGGCGCAGGCGCTGCTCGACCTCGGACGGCAGTTCGGCGACCAGAAGCAGTACGGGCTGCGCATCAACGCGGCCGGCGGGCGCATCGGTTCCAACATCGACGGCGTGGACGGCCACCGCAGGTTCGTGTCGGCCGCGTTCGACTGGCGGGTCAACAGCCGGCTCACGCTGAAGGCCGACGTCGAGAACTACCGCAAGCGCATCACCGAGCAGGCCGGCATCACCCGGCTCGCGGCCGTCAACGGCGTGATCGCGCTGCCCGCCCTGCCCAACCCCGACAAGCTGCTCGGGCCGCCGTGGGCCGTGTTCGACGCCGAGGTCACCAACACGCAACTGCGCGCCGACTATTCGCTCGGAGGCGACTGGGCATTGACTGTGGAAGCCGGCCACTCCGAAGCCGAGCGCGACCGCCGGCTGGCAAGCTTCAGCAACTACAACGTGCTGACCGGCGCCGGCCGCATCACCGGCAACGACCAGAGCCTGAAGCAGACCTCCGACCTGCTGCGCACCGAGCTGTTCGGCACCTTCTCGACCGGCAGCGTGCAGCACGAGCTCACGCTCGGCGCCGCGCGCAGCAAGAAGACGCAGGACCCGATCTTCCAGCGCAACTACGGCGGCGCCGGCACCGTGCAGAACCTGTACAACCCGGTGCCCATCGGCTATTTGCCGCTGACGGCGCGGCCGGCCCGGCCCACCACCGGCGCCCAGGAGAGCGAGGAGCTCGGGCTCTATGCGCTCGACCGCATCACCTTCTCGCCGCAGTGGCAGCTGGTGGCGGGCCTGCGCCGCACCCACTACGAGAGCACGCAGGGCGCGGGCGCCACGATCCCGTCGCTTGCCTACGACGTGCGCAAGACCACGCCGCTCGCGGCGCTGAGCTACAGGTTCACGCCCGCGCTGGTGGGCTACGTCTCCTATGCGGAGGGCGTGCGCTACCGCGGACTTGAAATTTCGGCGCAGGGCCGCCTGACGCGCGCGCTCGCCTGGCAGCTGTCGGCCCAGTCGCTCGATGCCGAGTTCCGCGGCATCAACGCGCAATACAACGGCAAGATGCCCGAGAACACCGCCAGGCAAACGGCCAGTGCCTTCCTCTCGTACGACATTGCCGCGGTGCCGGGCCTGTCGGTCAACGCGGGCGCCTACTACACGGGGCGCCGGCCGGTTGACGACCTGAACCAGGCCTTCATCGGCGGCAACACCCTCTTCGGCCTGGGCGCGCGCTACGTGACGCAGCTGTTCGGCAAGCGCACGCTGTGGCAGGTCAACATCGACAACGTGGTCGACAAGCGCTACTGGGCGGCGGCCGGCACCCGGCTGGCCGTGGGCGCGCCGCGCAGCATCAAGGCGACGCTCAAGGTCGACCTTTGAACGCATCCGCAACAAGCAGCGCGGCCCTCCACATTCTTCGGCGGTTTTCCCCATGGCTCTCCTGAGACGGATCTGGTTCCAGATCCACTGGTTCATCGGCATCACGGCCGGAAGCGTGCTCGTCGTGATCGGGCTGAGCGGCGCGGTGCTCTCCTTTCGCGCGGAGATCGTCGACGCGCTCAATCCCGCGCTGCGCCACATTCCCAACCCCGCCGGTGCACCGGCGCTGCGGCCCGCGGCGCTCGCGGCGCAGGTGCGGGCGGCGGAGCCGGCACTGCGCATCGCCGCGCTCACGGTGTTTGCCGAAGCCGGGCGGCCGGCGCGCGTCAACTTCGCGCCGCGCGAAGGCCAGCGCCAGGGCGAGGTCCGGCTGATCGATCCCTGGACCGGCGCGCTGCTGCCCGTGCCCACGGGCGAGGCCTTCTTCGAATTCGCCGAGCACCTGCATCGCTGGCTGCTGCTGCCGCGCGACGCGGGCAAGCCCGTCACCGGCACCCTGGCCGCGGGGCTGCTGGTGCTTGCACTGTCGGGCCTCTACCTGCGCTGGCCGCGCCGGCCGCTCGCATGGCGGGCCTGGCTGAAGCTGGACTTCGCGCTGACCGGCCGCGCCTTTCTCTGGAACCTGCATGCGGTGGCCGGCACCCTCGCGCTGCTGGTGTACCTGGTCTCGAGCCTCACGGGCATCTACTGGGGCTTCGACGCCGTGCGCGCGATGGTCGACAACGCTGCGGGCGAAGGGCGCGTGGTCCGTGCGCAGGGCATGCAGGCCGGCGGCGCGCCCGCCAAGGCGCAGGCGGTGCCCGACCTGCAGCGCGTGTGGCAGTCCTTCCTCGATGAAACCGGCGGCGACTGGAGCCTGGCCACGCTGCGCCCGCCGGCGCGCAATGCGTCGCAGGTGGAAGTGACCTACCTGCGTGCCCACCCCGAGCACGAACGCGCACGCAACCGCCTCTACCTTGACGCCGCCACCGGCGAGCCCTCCCGGCACCAGCGCTACGCCGACAAGCCGCTGGCCGGCCGCCTGGTCAACAGCATCTATCCGATGCACATGGGCACCTACTGGGGATTGCCGGGTCGCATCGTGATGCTGCTCGGCAGCCTGGGCCTGGCGCTGTTCGCGGTCACGGGGTGGATGCTCTACCTCGGACGCCGTCGCACGAAGCGGGCCGCGCGCGAAGAGCGCACGCGGCTCGGTCCTGCGCTGCAGCCGGACGCGCCCGGCGCCGAGCCCGTGCTGCTCGCCTTTGCGAGCCAGACCGGCCAGGCGGAGCGCATCGCGCTGCAGACGGCCGCGGTGCTGCAATCGGCCGGTGTCGCGGTGGTGCTGCAGCCGCTGGTGCGCCTGAGCGTGGATGCGCTGCGGCGCTACCGCAAGGTGCTGCTGGTGGCCAGCACCTTCGGCGATGGCGATCCGCCGGACAGCCTGCGCGCCTTTGCGCGCCAGTTCGCGCTGCAGACCGGTTCTGGCCTGCAGCATGTGCACTACGGCCTGCTCGCGCTCGGGGACCGGCACTACGCCAACTTCTGCGGCTTCGGCCGGTCGCTCGACCGCGACCTGCGCGGCCATGGCGCAGAGGCGCTGTTCCCGATGATCGAAGTGCACAACGGCGATGCCGGTGCGCTGGCGCGCTGGCAGCACGCGTTGGCCGACGCCTTCGGCGTGCTGCAGCCCGGCGCATGGAAGTCGCACGAACCGAAGGCGGCGCCCTTCGAGCCCTGGCGCCTCGTGCGGCGAACGCTGCTCAATGCCGGCAGCCAGGGCGATCCGCTCTTCGAGATCGAGCTCGCGCATGCGGGCGCGGCCGCCTGGGCGCCGGGTGCGCTCGTCGAACTGCTGCCGCGCCAGTCCGGCCACGCCGTCGAGCAACTGCTGCGCCGCGCCGTCCTCGACGGGCGAACGCACGTGCGCTGCGATGGCCGCGCGTGCACGCTCGAAGATGCGCTGTCCCGCAGCGTGCTTCCGGCCGCGCCGGCGGCCAGCGCGCAGGCACTGGCGGACATCCTGGTGCCGCTCGCGCCGCGGCGCTATTCGGTGGCCTCGACCACGGCCGATGGCTGCGTGCAGCTGCTGGTGCGCCAGGCGCGCCACGCGGACGGCATGGGCGTGGCCTCGGGCTGGCTGACCGAGGGAGCGCCGCTGGATGCGCGGGTCGAGCTGCGCCTGCTGCCCAATCCCGCGTTCGCACTCGTGGATGACGAGGCGCCCTGCGTCTTCATCGGCAACGGCTCCGGCTTTGCTGGCCTGCGCGCGCATCTTCGCGAGCGCGTGCGCCGAGGCCACGGGCGCAACTGGCTGGTGTTCGGCGAGCGTCAGGCCGCGCACGACGCCTTCTGCGCCCAGGAGATCGCACAGTGGCAGGCGGCCGCGGCGCTCGAGCGCGTCGACCTGGTGTTCTCGCGCGACCAGGCCGAGCGCCTGTATGTGCAGCACCGGCTGCGCGAGGCGGCCAGCCTGCTGCGCCAATGGGTGGCCGAGGGTGCGGTGGTCTACGTCTGCGGCAGCCTCGAGGGCATGGCGCCGGGCGTCGACCTGGCCTTGCGCGAGGTGCTGGGACCATCGGCCTGCGACACGCTGGTGGCAGCGGGCCGCTACCGGCGCGACGTCTATTGAGCAGCTTCCCGCAGGCACTGCGCAAACTGCGCGGCGGCAGGCGGGCTGGCGCGTGGCTTGCGCAGCAGGAGGCCGACCTCGCGGTGGAACGTGAGCTCGCCGAGCGAGAGCATGCGAACACCCGCGGGCAGCGGAAGGTGCGCCTCGACCAGCGGAACGAGCGCAACGCCCAGCCCCTTGGACGTCATGTGGATGAGCCCGGCGATCTCGTCGAGTTCGATCGAATCGTTGACCGCGATGCCTTCGCGCCGGAGGAATCTTTCCACCATGCGGCCGCCGAATGATGCGCGGTCATAGCGCAGGAAGGGCTGTTCCTGGAGCAGCGCGCGCCAGTCCTTTCCCGGCAGTTTCTTGGGCGCGATGAGCACATACGGCTCCTGCACCAGCGGCTGCCACGCCAGCTCCGGAAGAATGCCGAACGGCGGCCGGATGATCACCGCCGCATCGATCGTTCCCGCGTCGAGTTCGTCCATCAGCCGCATCGACACGCCGGGCGACACATGCACGCGCAGCAGCGGCTGCTGCTTGCGCAGCCTTGCAAGCGCCCGCGCGACCAGCGTCGACTGCGCCGAGGCAATCGCGCCGATGCGCAGCAGCCCGCCGCTCGCGGCGTCATCGGGAAGCTCGCCGAGCTTGGCGTAGAGCGCGCAGATCTCCTCCGCGCGCGCCAGCGTCGTCTGGCCGGCCGCATTCAAGGTGGCCGAGCGCCCGGTGCGCTCGAACAGCGCGAACCCCAGGGCTTCCTCGAGCCGCTTGACCTGGCTGCTGACCGCCGACTGCGTCAGGCCGATCCGCTCTCCCGCGGCGGCAAAGGTGCCGTGGCGGCAGACGGCGATGAAGGTTCTGAGTTCGTTGATCATGAACCGAGCATCTCAAGAATCGATGCAAGGTTCAATGATTCATCGCGCCTCGTACGCTTCCATCGGCTTGTCGCTCGGACTGGCCCAGGCGGCCTTCGTCAACGCGCTGGCCGGCAGCCCGACCTTCGAGTTGTGCGGAGGAATGGGCTGCATGAACCACTTGTCGTAGAGCCGCGCGGCTTCTCCGCTCCTGGCCAGCGACAGCACGCTCTGGTCGACGAGCTTCTTGAACGCGGGGTCGCCCTTCGCAAGCATGATCGCGATCGGCTCGACACTGAGAACCTGGTCGAGCAGCTTGTACTGCGCCGGCTCCCTGCTCTTGGAGATCAGCGTGGCAAGGATCTGGCCGTCGGCCGCAAAGCCATCCACCCGGCCCGATTCGAGCAGCAGGAAGCCTTCGCTGTTGTCCTTGGCGAGCACTTCCGCGATCTCGCCCGCACCCTCGCGCTTGAGCTTCCTGAGGAGCTGGACGGAGGTGGTGCCGGTTGTCGCGGCCACCGCCTTGCCGGAGAACTGCGCGGGCGACACGATGCCGGAGGCCGCCTTCACGGCAATGCGAACCCCTTCAACGTAGAGCGTGGGCGCGAATGCCACGTCTTTCTGGCGCGCCGTGTTGTTGGTCGTGGTGCCGCACTCGATGTCGACGGTGCCGTTCTGCACCAGGGCAATGCGATTCTGCGGCGTGACCAGCTGGTACTTCACGTGGATCTTCTCGATCTGCAGCGCCCGGCCGATGTCGGCGACGACACGCTCGCAGACTTCGACGTGAAAGCCCGTGTAGCTGCCCGGCCCCAGCGTGAAGGACATGGCGCCCGAGGCGTCGCGCACGCCCATGGTGATGGCGCCGGACTCCCTGATCTTCTTCAAGGTGTCGGTTTGCGCACCGGCGCCTGCGGCGGACAGCAGCAGTGCTGTGGCGGCCGCGGCCGCAAGAAAGCGTCGTGTCTTCACGCGGCGCCTTCAGACGGCGAACAGCGAATCGAGATTCGCGAACGACTTCATCTCGATGGCATTGCCCGACGGATCGAGGAAGAACATCGTCGCCTGTTCGCCCGGCTCGCCCTTGAAGCGGATGTAGGGCTCGATCACGAAGCGGGTCTGGCGCGCCACCAGCTTGTCGGCCAGCGCCTGCCATTGGTCCATCGGGAGGATGGCGCCGAAGTGGCGCACCGGCACGTCGTGCCCGTCGACCGCGCTGCTGGCCTTGTGGCCGCATTCATCGGGGGCGAGGTGCGCCACGATCTGGTGGCCGTGGAAGTCGAAGTCGACCCATTCGGGCGCGCTGCGGCCCTCGGGGCATCCGAGCAGCTCGCCGTAGAAGGCGCGGGCTTCGGCAATGTCGCGGACGGGGAAAGCCAGGTGGAACGGAATTCTCGTGGGGGATGCATTCATGGCGGCCATCGGTCTGTGAGTTCAGGATGGCCCGGACTTTAAGCAGCGCGCCTCATAACCGAAAACGATATATTTTCTTGCTGAGCATCGATCTTTTCGATGCTCGATGTGCCCGGGGGCCGAGCGCATTCCCCCGGGAATTCCCGGGTGCCCAGCGCGCGGCCGCGATGGGATAGTTAGTTCGCCCTTCAAACTAACTAATTTCTTACACGGCGTTCTTCGCCGGGCACACCCTTCCAAGGAGAGACATCCATGCAACTCAAGCACACCCTGGCCGCCATGGCCTTCGGCCTTTCTGCCGTGGGCGCAGTGGCCCAGACCGTGGTCGGCGTGAGCTGGTCCAACTTCCAGGAAGAGCGCTGGAAGACCGACGAGGCGGCGATCAAGGCGCAGCTCGAGAAGCTCGGCGCCAAGTACATCAGCGCGGACGCGGGCGGCTCGCCCGAGAAGCAGCTGGGCGACATCGAGGGGCTGATGTCGAAGGGCGCCAAGGCGCTCATCGTGCTGGCCATGGACAAGGACGCGATCCTTCCGGCCGTCACCAAGGCCACGCGCCAGAAGGTGCCCGTGGTGGCGTACGACCGGCTGATCGAGGCGCCCGGCGTCTTCTACATCACCTTCGACAACGTCGAGGTCGGCCGCATGGAGGCGCGCGAGGTCTTCAAGGTCAAGCCCAAGGGCAACTACGTGATCATCAAGGGCTCGCCGAGCGACCCGAACGCCGACTTCCTGCGCGCGGGCCAGCAGGAGGTGCTGGACGCGGCGGTGAAGAAGGGCGACATCAAGATCGTCGGCGACGAATACACCGAAGGCTGGAAGCCCGAGGTGGCGCAGAAGAACATGGAGCAGATCCTCACCAAGAACGCCAACAAGGTCGACGCGGTGGTGGCGGCCAACGACGGCACGGCCGGCGGCGCGGTGGCCGCGCTCACGGCCAAGGGCCTGCGCGGCATTCCGGTGTCGGGGCAGGACGCCGACTTTGCGGCGCTCAACCGCATTGCGCTGGGCACGCAGACCGCGACCATCTTCAAGGACTCGCGCGAACTCGGCCGCGAGGCCGCCAGCGCGGCCATCGCGCTGTCGCAGGGCAAGCCGGTCGAGAAGGCCGCGCCCTGGAATTCCGGGCCGAAGAAGATCTCGCTGTCCTCGCGCCTGCTCACGCCGGTGCCGATCACGCGCGACAACCTCGACGTGGTCGTGAAGGCCGGCTGGATCAAGAAGGACGAGCTCTGCAAGGGCGTCCCGGCGGCCAGCGCACCCGCGGCCTGCAAGTAGCAGCAGCAAGCAGCGCAGCAAAGCCAATCCGCGCCGCACTGCCGCGTCCGGCCGGCCCATGGGCCGGCCCGGGCCGCCGCCGCGCACCTGTTGTTCCTTCGAGAGGACCTGAAAAATGAGCAATCCAACGCCAGGCTGGTGGCGGCGCACGGGCGTCGACCTGCGGCTCCTGCTGATGAGCGTGCTGCTGATCGCCATGGGGGTGGTCTTCAACGTGATGTCGGGCGGCGTGTTCCTGTCGCCCGAGAACCTCTACAACGTGGCGCAGCAGACGGCGGTGGTGRGCATCGTGTCGACGGTGATGGTGCTGGTGATCGTGGCGCGCCACATCGACCTGTCGGTCGGCTCGGTCATGGGCTTTGTCGGCGTGCTGATCGCGTACCTGCAATACACCTCGGGCTGGTCGTGGCCCGCGGCCTGCCTCGCGGGGCTCGCGGTGGCGCTGCTGGTGTCGATCTACCAGGGCTGGCTCACGGCGATGCTGGGCGTGCCCTCGTTCGTGGTCACGCTCGGCGGGCTGATGTCGTTCCGCGGCGCGGCCTTCCTGGTGGCCGACGGCAAGACGCAGCCCGTGAACGACGAATTCTTCCAGCGCCTGGGCGGCGGCTACGACGGCGGCATCGGCACCACCATGACCTGGGTGCTCGCGGCCTTCGTGGCGCTGGTGCTGTTCGCGCGCATGCTGCAGAAGCGCCGCGCACGCGCGCACCACGAAATGCCCAACGAGCCGCTGTGGCTGGAGCTGCTGCTGACGGCGGTGCCGGCGGCCGTGGTGTTCGTCTTCGCGGCGGTCATGAACAACTACCAGATCGCCTCGAAGGACGCGCCGCAGGGCCTGCCGATCCCGGTGCTGATCTGGGCCGTGGTGGCGATCGTGCTGTCGTTCATCGTGCACCGCACGCGCTTCGGCCGCTATGTGTTCGCGATGGGCGGCAACCCCGATGCGGCGGCGCTGGTGGGGATTCCGGTCAAGCGCGTCACGCTGATGCTGTTCGCGCTGCTCGCGGTGCTGGTGACGGTGGCGGCCATTGTGTCGATCGCGCGGCTCAATGCGGGCACCAACTCGCTCGGCACGGGCATGGAGCTGTACGTGATCGCGGCCGCCGTCATTGGCGGCACGGCGCTCGCGGGCGGCACCGGCTCGATCTTCGGCTCGGTGCTGGGCGCGCTCATCATGCAGTCGCTCGACAGCGGCATGCTGCTGCTCGACGTGCCGATCGGCAAGCGCATGGTGATCATCGGGCAGGTGCTGATCGTGGCGGTGGTGTTCGACGTGCTGTACCGGCGCAAGTTCGGGGAGAACTAGAGATGAAAGTGCGTTGGACAGAGCAGCCGTTGATCAGCGATACACCCAGAGCGTGCCCAGTGCACAGGGCACTGGGTGCTCCCCGCAGCGAAATCAAGGAGGAGCCGAAGGCGGGGGACATTCGCGGAGGGGAGTACCCGGTGGCCTGGGCACGCGCCCTGAACATCGGAGCCCCGCACGCAAAAAGCGCCGCACCGCAAAAGGAATTCAAATGACCACGGTCGACACCTCGCACCCCCTGGTCGAACTGAAGGAGATCCGCAAGKCCTTCGGCGGCGTGAAGGCCGTGGACGGCGTGAGCATCAACCTGCATCCCGGCGAAGTGGTGGCGGTGCTCGGCCACAACGGCGCGGGCAAGTCCACGCTCATGAAGATGCTCGCGGGCGCCTATCCGGTCGACTCGGGCGACACGCTGATCGCAGGCGAGAAGGTCCACATCCGCACGCCCGCCGAGGCGCAGGCGCTCGGCATCGAGACCATCTACCAGACCCTCGCGCTGGCCGACAACCTCGACTCCGTATCGAACCTCTTTCTCGGCCGCGAGAAGATGACGCGCTGGAACACGCTCGACGATCATTTCATGGAGGTGCAGGCGCGCAAGGTGTTCCAGCGCCTGAACAAGAACTTCACCAACATCCGCATTCCGGTGCGAAGGCTCTCGGGCGGGCAGCGACAGGTGGTGGCGATCTCGCGTGCGCTGTACTTCAACGCGCGCATCCTGATCATGGACGAGCCCTGCGCCGCGCTCGGGCCCGAGGAAACCGCGATGGTCGGCGGGCTCGTGAAGCAGCTCAAGGCCGATGGCGTCGGCATCTTCCTGATCACGCACGACATGCCCGACGTGTTCTCGCTGAGCGACCGCGTCGCGGTCATGAARAACGGCAGGCTCGTGGGCACCTACCGCACCGCGGACGTCACCGAAGACGAAGTGCTCGGCATGATCATCGCCGGCAAGCGCCCCGAAGGAAAAGAGCAGGCCCACAGGTGAACGAAGGCAGGGTGGCCCCGTGACCATCGGCGACCAGCAGCTGCTCAAGCGCATGAACCGCAGCGTGCTGCTGCGCCTCCTGCGCGCGCGGCCCGGCCTGTCGCGCGCACGGCTCGCGAGCGAGAGCGGCCTCACCAAGTCGACCGTGAGCCTGCTGGTGCGCGAACTGCTCGACGAGGGCTGGCTCAGCGAAGCCGGCACCACCGTTGCCGATGGGCTGGGACGGCCTTCGACGCCGCTGCGGATCAACGTCGGCGTGCGCGCGCTGATGGGCGTCGAGATCGCGGTCGAGACGGTGCGCCTGGTGTGCGTCTCGCTGCAGGGCGAGGTGCTGCATGCCGACACGCAGGTGCTAGCCGACAGCGCACCGGCCGGCGCCTGCGCGCAGGTCGCGCGCATGGCCGCGGCAGCGCATGGGCAGCTCAATGCACTGGGGCTGCGCCTGTCGAGCATCGGCGTCTGCGTGCCCGGCGCGGTGGACGACTGCACCGGCATGGTCCGCTTTGCGCCCAACCTCGGCTGGCGCAACGTGAGCCTGCTGCCCGCGCTGGAAGAAGCCTTTGCCGCGGCCGGGCTGCCGGGCGTCACGGTGCAACTGCAGAACGACGCCGATGCCGCCGCGCTCGGGCCCGAGGAAACCGCGATGGTCGGCGGGCTCGTGAAGCAGCT
>NZ_JBFTPJ010000107.1:0-9587 GCF_056398445.1 Variovorax sp. 01T439_2 | reverse complement strand
GTCCTGCAGCTGGCACTCGCCGCCCTGGTCGCAGATCGGGCAATCGAGCGGGTGGTTGATCAGGAGGAACTCCATGACCGACTGCTGCGCCTTGATGGCCTTTTCGCTCTTGGTGCGAACGATCATGCCCTGCGTGACGGGCGTGGCGCAGGCCGGCATCGGCTTGGGCGCCTTTTCCACGTCGACCAGGCACATGCGGCAGTTGGCCGCGATGCTGAGCTTCTTGTGATAGCAGAAGTGCGGGATGTAGGTGCCCGCCTTGTCGGCCGCATGCATCACCATGCTGCCTTCGGTCACTTCGACCTTCTTGCCGTCGAGTTCGATTTCGATCATGAGTATGTTTCTTCTCGCGCTCAGGCTTGGACCGGCGCCTTCGGGACGTAGCCCGGAACCAGGGCCTCGAACTCGTGACGGAAGTGCTTGATCATGGCGCGCACCGGCATGGCCGCCGCGTCGCCGAGCGCGCAGATCGTGCGGCCCTGGATGTTGTCGGCCACGGAGTTCAAGAGGTCCATGTCCGACGCCCTGCCCTGCCCGTTGTGGATGCGGTCCACCACGCGGTACAGCCAGCCCGTGCCTTCACGGCACGGCGTGCACTGGCCGCAGGATTCGTGCATGTAGAAGTACGAGAGGCGCCGCAGCGACTCGACCATCGACCGGCTGTCGTCCATCACGATCACCGCGCCCGAGCCCAGCATGGAGCCGGCCTTGGCGATGGAGTCGTAGTCCATCGTGCATTCCATCATGATCGAAGCCGGCAGCACCGGCGACGACGATCCGCCGGGGATCACGGCCTTGAGCGTGCGGCCCTTGCGAACGCCGCCGCACAGTTCGAGCAGCTTGGAGAACGGCGTGCCCATGGGCACTTCGTAGTTGCCCGGCAGCTCGACGTCGCCGCTCACCGAGTAGATCTTGGTGCCGCCGTTGTTCGGCTTGCCGCATTCGAGGTAGGCCTGGCCGCCGTTGTTGATGATCCAGGGCACCGCCGCGAAGGTCTCGGTGTTGTTGATGGTGGTCGGCTTGCCGTAGAGGCCGAAGCTCGCCGGGAACGGCGGCTTGAAGCGCGGCTGGCCCTTCTTGCCTTCGAGCGATTCGAGCAGCGCGGTTTCCTCGCCGCAGATGTAGGCACCGAAGCCGTGGGCGGCGTGCAACTGGAAGTTGTACGTGCTGCCCATGATCTTGTCGCCGAGATAGCCGGCGGCGCGCGCCTCTTCGAGGGCTTCCTCGAAGCGGTCGTAGCTCTGGAAGATCTCGCCGTGGATGTAGTTGTAGCCCACGCTGATGCCCATCGCATACGCGGCGATGGCCATGCCTTCGATCACGATGTGCGGGTTGAACTGCAGGATGTCGCGGTCCTTGCACGTGCCCGGCTCGCCTTCGTCGGAGTTGCAGACGAGGTACTTCTGGCCCGGGAACTGGCGGGGCATGAAGCTCCACTTCAGGCCCGTGGGGAAGCCCGCGCCGCCGCGGCCGCGCAGGCCCGAGGCCTTGACTTCGGCGATCACCTGGTCGGGCGTGAGGCCCTCGGTGAGGATCTTGCGCAGCGCCTTGTAGCCACCGCGCGCCTCGTAGTCGGCCAGGCGCCAGTTGGTGCCGTTCAGGCCGGCATAGATCTGCGGCTCGATGTGGCGGTCATGGAAACAGGTCTGGACGCCCGTGGCCTGGAATTGCTGGAGCACTTGTTCGGGCGACATCAGGCGGCCTCCCCTTTGGTGGAAGCACGCAGCCCGTCGATGAGCTGGTCGAGCTTCTCGTTGCTCATGAAGCTGCACATGGTGCGGTCGTTGACCAGCATCACGGGCGAATCGGCGCAGGCACCCAGGCATTCGCTCTGCTGCAGCGTGAACATGCCGTCGGCCGTGGTCTCGCCCATCTTGATGCCGAGCTTCTTCTCGAGGTGGACCAGCGCGGTGACGCCGTCGCGCAGCTGGCACGGCAGGTTGGTGCAAACGTTGAGCTTGAACTTGCCCACCGGGTGCTGGTTGTACATGTTGTAGAAGGTCGTGACCTCATGCACGGCGATCGGCGCCATGCCAAGGTACTCGGCGATCTCGCGCTCGCGCTGCATGCTGATGAAGCCTTCGTCCTGCTGGACGATGGCCAGGCAGGCCATCACGGCCGACTGCTTGCCCGCTTCGGGGTACTTGGCGACTTCGCGCGCAAAGCGCTCGAGAATCGCAGGCTTCAGAGGAGCAGAAGGCGCCGAGGGCGCCGTGTCATGGTGGGTCGAGGAAGTCGTCATTCGCTCTTTCTCACCTGTCGATTTCGCCGAACACGATGTCCATCGTGCCGATCACCGCGACAGCGTCGGCGATCATGTGGCCGCGCGACATTTCGTCGAGGGCGGCGAGGTGCGGGAAGCCGGGCGCGCGGATCTTCAGGCGGTACGGCTTGTTGGCGCCGTCGCTCACCAGGTAGATGCCGAACTCGCCCTTCGGGTGCTCGACGGCGGCATACGCTTCGCCTTCGGGCACGTGGAAGCCTTCGGTGAAGAGCTTGAAATGGTGGATCAGCTCCTCCATGTTCGCCTTCATCGATTCGCGCGCGGGCGCGGCGACCTTGTGGTTGTCGGTGATCACCGGGCCGGGGTTGGCGCGCAGCCAGGCCGAGCACTGCTGGATGATCCTGTTGGCCTGGCGCATTTCTTCCACGCGCACGAGGTAGCGGTCGTAGCAGTCGCCGGTCTTGCCGACCGGCACGTCGAACTGCATCTGGTCGTAGACGTCGTAGGGCTGCTTCTTGCGCAGGTCCCATTCGACACCCGAGCCGCGCAGCATGGGGCCGGTGAAGCCGAGGTTCAGCGCGCGCTCCGGCGTCACCACGCCGATGCCCACGGTGCGCTGCTTCCAGATGCGGTTGTCGGTGAGCAGCGTTTCGTACTCGTCGACCATTCCGGGGAAGCGCTTGCAGAAGTCGTCGATGAAGTCGAGCAGCGAGCCCTGGCGGTTCTCGTTGAGCTTCTCGATCGCCTTCGCGTTCTTGATCTTGCTGACCTTGTACTGCGGCATCGCATCGGGCAAGTCGCGGTAGACGCCGCCCGGGCGGAAGTACGCCGCATGCATGCGCGCGCCCGACACGGCTTCGTACATGTCGAACAGGTCTTCACGCTCGCGGAAGCAGTAGATGAGCATGTTCATCGCGCCGCAATCCAGGCCGTGTGCGCCGAGCCACAGGAGGTGGTTCAGCAGCCGGGTGATCTCGGCGAACATCACGCGGATGTACTGCGCGCGGATCGGCACGTCCAGGCCCATCATCCGCTCGATGGCGAGGCAGTAGGCGTGCTCGTTGCTCATCATCGACACGTAGTCGAGACGGTCCATGTACGGCAGCGACTGGATGAAGGTGCGCGATTCGGCGAGCTTTTCGGTTGCGCGGTGCAGGAGGCCGATGTGCGGATCGGCGCGCTGGATCACTTCGCCGTCGAGCTCGAGCACCAGGCGCAGCACGCCGTGGGCGGCCGGATGCTGGGGACCGAAGTTGAGTGTGTAGTTCTTGATTTCGGCCATATCAGTGCAAACCGCTGCCGTAGTTGTCTTCGCGAATGACCCGCGGCGTGATCTCACGCGGCTCGATCGATACCGGCTGGTAGACCACGCGCTTCTGCTCTTCGTCGTAGCGCATCTCGACGTGGCCCGACACCGGGAAGTCCTTGCGGAACGGATGGCCGATGAAGCCGTAGTCGGTCAGGATGCGGCGCAGGTCGTCGTGGCCTTCGAACACGATGCCGTAGAGGTCGAAGGCTTCGCGCTCGAACCAGGTGGCAGCGTTCCACACGGGCTGGAGCGAGTCGACCACGGGCAGGTCTTCGTTCGGCGCAAACACCTTGAGGCGCACGCGCTGGTTGAGGCTCACCGACAGCAGGTGCGTGACGACGCCATAGCGCTCGCCCTGCCACTCGCCTTCGCGGTAGTCGGAGTAGTCCATGCCGCAGAGGTCGATCAGCTGCTCGAAGCGGCAGCCGGGCGCATCGCGCAGCAGCATGGCCGCCTCGATGTAGGCGTCGGCAGCAACCACTACGGTTACCTCGCCCAGTGCGAGCGTCACGCTCTTGGCGCGAGCGCCAAGCGTCTCGGCAATGGTGGCGCGCAGCACCTCCGGCGAAATTGCAAAATCAGTCATCGTCGGCAATCCCTCAGGCGCGCGCAATGGTGTTGGTGCGGCGAATCTTCTGCTGCAGCTGGATCACGCCGTAGAGCAGCGCTTCGGCGGTGGGCGGGCAACCCGGCACGTAGACATCCACCGGCACGATGCGGTCGCAGCCGCGCACCACCGAATAGCTGTAGTGGTAGTAGCCGCCGCCGTTGGCGCACGAGCCCATGGAAAGAACCCAGCGCGGCTCGGGCATCTGGTCGTAGACCTTGCGCAGTGCCGGCGCCATCTTGTTGCACAGCGTACCGGCCACGATCATCAGATCGGACTGGCGCGGGCTGGGCCGGAACAGCATGCCGAAACGGTCGATGTCGTAGCGGGCTGCGCCTGCGTGCATCATTTCGACGGCACAGCAGGCCAGACCGAAAGTCATCGGCCAAAGTGATCCGGTCTTCGCCCAATTCACCACCGAGTCGTAGGTGGTGGTGACGAAGCCTTCCTTCATGACGCCTTCAATGGCCATTTTGTCGATTCCTTGTCATTCCCAGTCGAGCGCGCCTTTTTTCCACTCGTAGGCAAAGCCCACGACGAGGATGGCGAGAAAGATCATCATGGCCCAGAAGCCGACGGCGCCGATTTCCTTGAGCGCAATGGCCCATGGAAAGAGAAAGGCAATCTCGAGATCGAACAGGATGAAGAGAATGGCGACGAGGTAATAGCGCACGTCGAATTTCATGCGCGCATCCTCGAAGGCCTCGAAGCCGCACTCGTAGGGAGCGTTCTTCGCTGCGTCGGGCCGGTTGGGACCCAGGATGTAGCCGATGACTTGCGGTGCGACACCTACACCGACACCGACCAAAATGAACAAGAGGACGGGGAGATAGGAATCGAGGTTCATCGGGAGATTTTTCACCGCTTGCCACCGGCAGGAAAACACTCTGGATGAGGTTTTCTGCCGGTGAGATTTGGTGCGGTCGGCGAGACTCGAACTCGCACAGCTTTCGCCACTACCCCCTCAAGATAGCGTGTCTACCAATTTCACCACGACCGCGGTTTTTTGTTCGGATGGCATGAGGTACCTGGAAAGGTGTTTGGCTTTCCGAACAGCTTTAGAGTTTACCCTGAAATGAAGCAGTTTCTCACTGACAGCTTCATGAAAACAACTTGATTATTTGTTCGGGATCTGGCCCGCGCCCGAAACGGGTGCGGCAGGCGCCGAAGCAGGTGCACCGGCAGGCGCCGCGCCCGAGGTGCCGCCCGGAATCTGCCCTGCCGCGCCCGAAGCGGGCGTTGCCGGCGTACCGACGGCCGCGCGCTCCAGCAGGCTGCCGCCGCCCGCAGGCCGTGCGTGGCTGAAGTAGGCCAGCAGCAAGGTGCATGCAAAGAATACCGCCGCCAGCACTGCCGTGGTGCGCGAAAGGAAATTCGCACTGCCGCTCGCACCGAACAGGCTGCCCGCGCTGCCGCTGCCGAAGGCCGCGCCCATGTCGGCGCCCTTGCCGTGCTGGATCAGGATCAGCCCGATCATTGCAAGGGCCGACAGCATCTGCACGCCGACCAGTAGATTGAGGACCACATTCATTCGTTCTTACTCCTAATTGATGTCGGCCACTGCCCGCGTTCAGCGGGAAGCGGCGGAAATGATCTGCAAAAAGTCGGGGGCCTTGAGCGACGCGCCGCCGATCAGGCCGCCGTCGATGTCGGGCTGCGCCAAGAGCTGCGCGGCGTTGGCCGCGTTCATGCTGCCGCCATAAAGAATGCAGATGCCGGCGGCGTGCTCGCTCGCGGCATGGTGCAGCTGTGCGCGCAGCACGGCATGCACCGCCTGCGCCTGTTCCGGCGTGGCCGTCTTGCCGGTGCCGATGGCCCAGACCGGCTCGTAGGCCACGACGATCTCGCTGATGCAATGGCCATTGACGTGGATCACCGCGGCCAGCTGGCGCTTGACGACTTCTTCGGTGCGCCCTGCTTCGCGCTCGGCCAGCGTCTCGCCCACGCAGACGATCGGCGTGATGCCGTTCGCGAGCGCAGCCGCCGCCTTGGCCGCCACCGCCTCATCGGTCTCGCCATGGTATTGGCGGCGCTCCGAATGGCCGACGATGGCATAGCGCACGCCGAAATCCTTCAGCATGACGGCCGAATGCTCGCCCGTGAACGCACCCTGCGGATGCGCCGAGATGTCCTGTGCCCCCAGCGCCATGGCCGAGGAGCCCGCCAGCAGCGATTGCAGCTGCGCGAAATACGGGGCCGGCGCGCAAAGCGCGATGCCGCAGCTGGCCGGCGCCGCGGCCAGGCCCTGCTGCAGGGCCTTCACCAGCGCCTCGTTGGCAGCCAGGCTGCCGTTCATCTTCCAGTTGCCCGCGATCAGCTTCTTTTTCGTGGTCATCGTGTTGTTGTCCGTCACCATGTCAGCACGATCTTGCCGATGTGCTGGTTGGATTCCATCAGCGCATGCGCCTGCGCTGCCCCGCTGGGTTCGCCATCGGCCGCAAAGGTGCTGTGGATCACGGGCTTGACCGCGCCGCTTTCGAGCAGCGGCCAGACCTTCTCGCGCAGCGCCTTGGCAATGGCCCCCTTGAAGGCCACCGGCCGCGGACGCAGCGTGGAGCCGGTGATCACCAGCCGCTTGCGCAGCACCAGGCCCGCATTGAAGTCGCTCTTGGCGCCGCCCTGCACCGCGATGATCACGAGCCGGCCGTCTTCGGCCATGCATTCGATCTCGCGCGCCACGTAGTCGCCCGCGACCATGTCCAGGACCACGTCCACGCCCTTGCCGCCGGTGAGCTTCTTCGCCTCTTCGGCGAAGTCGCTCGTGCGGTAGTTGATGGCGTGGTCGGCACCCAGCTTTTTGCAGGCCTCGCACTTGTCGTCGCTGCCGGCCGTGGCGATCACGGTGGCACCCAGCGCCTTGGCGATCTGGATGGCCGTCACGCCGATGCCGCTGGTCCCGCCCTGGATCAGCAGGGTCTCGCCCTTTTGCAGGCGGCCGCGCTCGAACACATTGCTCCAGACGGTGAAGAAGGTCTCGGGCAGCGAGGCGGCCTCGATGTCGCTCCAGCCCTTGGGCACCGGCAGGCATTGCGCCACGGGCGCCACGCACAGCTGGGCATAGCCTCCGCCCGCGATCAGCGCGCAGACGCGGTCGCCGACCTTGAACCCCGCCTCGGCCAGGGCCGCGGCGTCGCCCGACACGATCTCGCCGGCCACTTCGAGGCCCGGCAGGTCGGAGGCGCCCGGCGGAACCGGGTAGTGCCCCTTGCGCTGCAGCACGTCCGGACGGTTCACGCCGCTGGCCGCGACGCGGATCAGCAGTTCGCCCACGCCGGCCACCGGATCGGGGCGCTCCACGGCGCGCAGCACCTCGGGGGCGCCGTACGAAGTGATTTCAATGGCTTTCATGGTCTTTGGCCTGCAACGCCCGTTTCCGGGCGTGGTTAGCGAATACTGGAAAACGGGACGGCAGCGGCATGTCTGCCGCCGCGCCCTGCTTTCTTACTCTTGCGAATCGCGCGGTGCGTACGGCTGCTCGCCGACGGGTGCCGGCTGCTGCTCGTTGCTGCGCGGCTGCTGTTGCTGCTCGCTGCTGAAACGCGGAGCGCGTTCGCCGCGATCGCCACCACGGTCGCCGCGGTCCGAACGCTCGCGGCGTTCGCCGCCGCGGTCACCGCGGTCGCCACGGTCTTCGCGCGGCGGACGCTCGCTGTATTCCATGCCGGCCGGACGCTCGGTCAGGGCCTTCATGGACAGCTTGACGCGGCCCTTCTCGTCGGTCTCGAGCACCTTGACCTTGACGATCTGGCCTTCGCTCAGGTAGTCGGTCACCTTCTCGACGCGTTCGTGCGCGATCTGGCTGATGTGCAGCAGGCCGTCCTTGCCGGGCAGGAGGTTGATGAGCGCGCCGAAGTCCAGGATCTTGGTGACCGGGCCTTCGTAGACCTTGCCGATTTCGACTTCGGCCGTGATCTGCTCGATGCGCTTCTTGGCGAACTCGGCCTTTTCAGGGTCGGTCGAGGCGATGGTGATGGTGCCGTCTTCGTCGATGTTGATCGTCGTGCCGGTTTCTTCCTGCAGGCCGCGGATGACCGCTCCACCCTTGCCGATCACGTCGCGGATCTTCTCGGGGTTGATCTTCAGCGTGGTCAGGCGCGGTGCGAACTGCGACACCTCGGTCTTGGCCTCGCCCATGGCTTCCTGCATCTTGCCGAGGATGTGCATGCGCGCTTCCTTGGCCTGGGCCAGTGCGACCTGCATGATTTCCTTGGTGATGCCCTGGATCTTGATGTCCATCTGCAGCGCGGTGATGCCGTTGGTCGTGCCGGCCACCTTGAAGTCCATGTCGCCCAGGTGATCTTCGTCGCCCAGGATGTCGGTCAGCACCGCGAAGCGGTTGTCTTCCTTGATGAGGCCCATGGCGATGCCGGCCACGTGGGCCTTCATCGGCACGCCGGCGTCCATCATCGAGAGGCAGCCGCCGCACACCGAGGCCATCGACGAGGAGCCGTTGGATTCGGTGATTTCAGACACCACGCGGATGGTGTAGGGGAACTCTTCCTTGGTCGGCAGCACGGCGACGAGCGCGCGCTTGGCCAGTCGGCCGTGGCCGATTTCGCGGCGCTTGGTCGAGCCCATGCGGCCCACTTCGCCGGTGGCAAAGGGAGGCATGTTGTAGTGGAACAGGAAGCGGTCTTCGTACTCGCCGGCCAGCGCGTCGATGCGCTGCGCGTCGCGTTCGGTGCCGAGCGTGGTGACGACCAGGCCCTGCGTCTCGCCGCGCGTGAACAGCGCCGAGCCGTGGGTGCGCGGCAGCACGGAGTTGCGGATCTCGATGGGGCGCACGGTGCGCGTGTCGCGGCCGTCGATGCGCGGTTCGCCCGACAGGATCTGGCTGCGGACAATCTTCGATTCGATAGCGAACAGCAGGTCGTTGACCTTGCCGGCGTCGAAGGGCTCGCCGCTTTCCTTCAGCGTGTTCATCACGCTGGCATTGGCTTCGCGCAGGGCTTGCGTGCGGGCTTGCTTGCTGCGGATCTGGTAGACGGCGCGCAGCTTTTCCTCGGCCAGGCTCTTGACCTTGGCAACGAAGGCTTCGTCTTCGGCCGGCGCTTGCCAGTCCCACACCGGCTTGCCGGCGTCGCGCACGAGTTCATGGATCGCATTGATCGCGATGTTGGCCTGCTCATGGCCGAACACCACGCCGCCCAGCATGATTTCTTCGCTGAGTTGCCGTGCTTCGGACTCGACCATCAGCACGGCGGCTTCGGTGCCGGCCACCACGAGGTCCATCTGCGAATCCTTGCGGGCGGTCTGGCCCGGATTCAGCACGTACTGGCCGTTGATGTAGCCCACGCGGGCAGCACCGATCGGGCCGCTGAACGGAATGCCGGAGATCGACAGCGCGGCGCTCACGCCGATCATGGCGGCGATGTCGGCGTCGACTTCGGGGTTGAGCGACAGCGTGTGGATGACCACGTGCACTTCGTTCAGGAAGCCCTCGGGGA
>NZ_JBFTPJ010000106.1:0-10112 GCF_056398445.1 Variovorax sp. 01T439_2 | reverse complement strand
CCGCCAGGCAGGCCGCAGCCGCTGTACCGCCGCCGGCCGCCGCGGGCACGGCCCCGGCCGCGCTCCCGGCTGCCGATGCTGCAGCGCCCGACGCCGCCGCCACCACCGCCGCGGCTTCCGCAGCAGCAGCCACCGACTCCCGCGGCGCCTCCACCGCCTCCCTCTCCGCCGATGCCGACACCGACTCGGCACCGGCCACCGCCATGATCTCCGCCGACAAGACCGCCGACCTGGCCGCCGCATCCGACGCGGCGCCCACTTCCACCAGCGTGGCCACCGCGATGCCGTTCACGCCGGCCGCGGCCGCTGCCGCGCGCACGAACGTGCCGCCGGCTTCGCCGCACACGCCCATCCTCAGCGTGGAGCCCTCCGTCGGCTCGGCCGCCTGGGGCAAGGCCATCGGCCACCAGGTGCTGCGCATGACCGCGGCGGGCTACCAGGTGGCCGAGCTGAACCTGAACCCGGCCGGCCTCGGCCCGCTCAAGGTCACGCTCACCATGGGCGACAACCAGGCGCAGGCGATGCTTCGCCGGCCCAGTG
Organism: Variovorax sp. 01T439_2; assembly: GCF_056398445.1. NCBI lineage: Bacteria > Pseudomonadati > Pseudomonadota > Betaproteobacteria > Burkholderiales > Comamonadaceae > Variovorax > Variovorax sp. 01T439_2. Next base: position 9,572 of record NZ_JBFTPJ010000106.1, on the reverse strand, counting down.
CCGGCGTCGACACCTTCGCATGAGATCGCGAACGCGGGATCTGAGGCCTTTTCCCGCGCTTGATCAGCCCTTCGCCTGCCAGCCACCTGGCAAAGAATAGTCCGAAACCGATTCGCTTCGCAGCACCCTTATGGCTACCAGTCCTCCTGTCGCACTCGCCCCCGTTCCCCCTTCCCCCGCACGTCCATCGAAGCTGTGGATCGTGCTCCTGATCGTCGCGCTGGTTGGCGCGCTGGCCGCTGCCGGCGGCTATTTCCTGCTGCGCCAGCGCGCACCGGCCGAGCCTGCCGCAGCCGCCGCGCCGGTGCCGGAGAAGCCGATCTTCGTGACCCTGGAGCCGCTCACCGTCAACGTGCAGTCCGAAGGCCGCGGCCGCTTCCTGCACGTGGGCGTGGCCCTCAAGGTGCATGACGAACAGGCCAAGGCGCGCATCGTCGAATTCATGCCCGAGATCCGCAGCCGGGTGCTGCTGCTGCTGTCGAACCGTCCGCCCGAATCGCTGGTGACGACCRCCGACAAGGCCCGCCTGGCCGAGGAGATCCGCGTCGAGCTGAGCCGCCCGCTGGGCGCGGGCCTGCCGCCGCAGGAGATCGCCAGCGTGTCCTTCAACACCTTCGTGGTGCAGTAACCCTTTTCGGACCGCCGATCCATGGCCTATGAACAAGTGCTCTCCCAGGACGAGGTCGACGCGCTGCTGCAGGGCGTCACCGGCGGCGCGCCCGAGCAGAGCGACGGCGCCGCCGCCCGCGCGGACGGCCTGCCGGTGTACGACCTGGGTGCGCCCGACCGCGTGGTGCGCAGCCGCATGCACACGCTCGAAGTCATCAACGAGCGCTTTGCCCGGCATCTGCGCAGTTCGCTGCTGAACTTCATGCGGCGCAGCCCCGACATCTCGGTCGGGCCGGTGCACATCCAGCAGTACGGCGAGTTCGTGCGCCACCTGCCGGTGCCCGCCAACATCAACATGCTGCACATGAAGCCGCTGCGCGGCACGGCGCTGTTCGTGTTCGATCCGAAGCTGGTGTTCCTGGTGGTGGACAACCTGTTCGGCAGCGACGGGCGCTACCACGTGCGCGTCGAGGGGCGCGACTTCACGCGCACCGAGCAGCGCATCATCAAGCGGCTCCTGAACCTCACGCTGCAGTGCTATGCCGACGCCTGGCAGCCGGTGTTCCCGCTGAGCTTCGACTACGTGCGCGCCGAGATGCACGGCAAGCTCGCCAACATCGTCGCGCCCAACGAGGTGGTGATCAACACCACGCTGCAGATCGAGTTCGGCCCGGTGGGCGGCTTCCTGCACGTGTGCATTCCCTATTCGATGATCGAGCCGATCCGCGACCTGCTGTCCAACCCGGTGCAGGACGAGATCGAGGTCGACAAGCGCTGGGTGCGCCAGATGTCCCAGCAGATGCAGAGCGCCGACGTGGAGCTCAGCGCCGAATTCATCACGCTGCCCTCGACCATTGGCGAGGTGCTCAAGCTGCAGGTGGGCGACGTGCTGCCCATCGAGCTTCCCACGTCGATCACCGCCCGCGTGGACGGCATTCCGGTCATGGAATGCGGCTACGGCGTGTCGAACGAGCGCTATGCCCTGCGCGTGCTGCAGATGATCTCCCACCAAGACAGCGATCCGAAGAACGACCATGACTGACAACACCCCATCCACCAGCGATGCGGACGACTGGGCCAGCGCGCTGGCCGAGCAGACCGCGGCCTCCGCGCCCGCGCCCGCCTTCGCCCCCGCCGCCCCGCCGGCGATCGCTCCCGCTCCCGCACCGGCTGCCGCTCCAGCGGGCAGCCGCGTGTTCCAGCCGCTGCAGGCCATGGCGACCGGCGCCGGCTCGCCCGTGGACGTGGAGCGCATCCTCGACGTGCCGGTGCAGCTCACGGCCGAGCTCGGCCGCACCCGCATCACCATCAAGAGCCTGCTGCAGCTTTCGCAGGGCTCGGTGGTCGAGCTCGACGGCCTGGCCGGCCAGCCGCTGGACGTGCTGATCAACGGCTACCTGATCGCGCAGGGCGAAGTGGTGGTGGTCAACGAGAAGTACGGCATCCGCCTGACCGACATCGTCACGCCCTCCGAGCGCATGCAGAAGCTCGGCCGGTCATGAGCCTCTTCGCCCGCCGGCTGCGGCAGGCCGCGGCTTCGTTCGCGGCCGCGGCCTGCGTTGCCGCCCACGCTGCGCTGCCGACCGTGCCCTCGCCCGTGGAGGCCGCCGCGCCGGCCGTGGGCGCCTCCAGCCTGCTGCAGGCCGGCTTCGGCATGTTCACGGTGCTGGGCCTGATCTTCCTGTGCGCCTGGGCCGCGCGCCGCTTCGGCCTGCAGCGCCTGGGCGGTGGCCAATCGGTGAAGGTGGTCTCGAGCACCATGGTCGGCCAGCGCGAGCGCGTGGTCGTGGTCGAGGTCGGCGGCACCTGGCTGGTGCTGGGCGTTGCGGCCGGCCGCGTCAATGCGCTGCATTCGCTGCCGGCACAGGTTCTGCCCACGGCACCGCCGGCCAGCGCCATGCCCGACGCCCGCCTGGCCGGCGCGGCGGGCCTGTTCGCCCAGAAGCTGCGCGACTCGCTCGGCCTTGCGCAGCGGCCCCATCCATGATGCGCACCGTCCGCCAACGAAGCCTTGCCGGCTTCGCGCTGATGCTGCTCGCCCTCGCGCTGCCGATGGCGGCGTCGGCGCAGGGCCTGCCCGGCCTCACCAGCACGCCCGGCCCGGGCGGCAGCCAGACCTGGTCGCTCAGCGTGCAGACGCTGGTGATGCTGACCTCGCTCAGCTTCCTGCCGGCGCTGCTGCTGAGCATGACAAGCTTCACGCGCATCCTCATCGTGCTGGGCCTGCTGCGCACGGCCATCGGCACGCAGTCGTCGCCGCCCAACCAGATCCTGGTGGGCCTGTCGCTGTTCCTGACCTTCTTCGTGATGGCGCCGGTGTTCGACAAGGTCCACGACGAGGCCTACAAGCCTTTCTCCGAGAACAAGATCACGGCCGAGAAGGCGCTCGAGAAAGGCATTGCGCCCTTCAAGTCCTTCATGCTGAAGCAGACGCGCGAGAACGACCTGGCCCTGTTCGCCAAGCTCGCGAAGATTCCCGACATGCAGGGCCCGGAAGAAGTGCCGCTGCGCATCCTGCTGCCTTCGTTCGTGATCAGCGAGCTGAAGACCGCGTTCCAGATCGGCTTCACCATCTTCATTCCGTTCTTGATCATCGACCTGGTGGTGGCCAGCGTGCTGATGTCGATGGGCATGATGATGGTGCCGCCCGCCTCCATCGCGCTGCCCTTCAAGCTGATGCTGTTCGTCATGGCCGATGGCTGGCAGCTGCTGATCGGCGCACTGGCCCAGAGCTTTTATCTTTAGAGGCGCGCAATGACACCCGAATCCGTCATGTCCCTGGGCAGCCAGGCCATCCACGTCTCGCTGCTGCTGGGCGCGCCGATGCTGCTGGTGGCGCTGGTCGTGGGCCTGGTCATCAGCATCTTCCAGGCTGCCACGCAGATCAACGAAGCCACGCTGTCCTTCATTCCCAAGCTGCTGGCGGTGTTCGCGGTGCTGGTGCTGGCCGGCCCCTGGATGCTGGCGCAGATGCTCGACTACATCCGCACGCTGTTCTCGAGCATCCCGCAGCTGGTCGCCTGAGCGCGCGCCGACATGCCCGCCATCTTCTCCGTCACCTCGGCGGAGCTGACCGCCTGGCTGACGGCCTTCCTGTGGCCGTTCGTGCGCATGCTGGCGCTGGTGAGCACCGCGCCGGTGTTCGGCGAACCCGGCGTCGCGCGCCAGACCAAGGTGGCCATTGCCGCGCTGCTGGCTGTGGCCATCGCGCCCACGCTCGGGCCGATGCCCGCGGTGCCGGTGGTCTCCGCGGGCGGCGTGTGGATCATCGTGCAGCAGGTGCTCATCGGCGGCGCGATCGGCTTCACCATGCGCATGGTGTTTGCCGCCGTGCTGGCAGCGGGCGAGTACATCGGCCTGCAGATGGGCCTGTCGTTCGCGTCCTTCTTCGACCCCATGGCCGGCGGCGCCACCATGGTGGTCGCGCGGCTCATGCACATGCTGGCCATTCTTCTTTTCCTGGCGGTGGACGGCCACCTGCTGATGCTGGCCGCGCTGGCCGAGAGCTTCCACACGCTGCCCATTGCCGATGCGCCGCTGGCCGCGCAGGGCTGGATGCTGCTGGTGTCCGGCGGCGGCCGCATCTTTGCCAACGGGCTGATGCTGGCGCTGCCGCTGGTGACCGCGCTGCTCACGCTCAACCTTGCGATGGGCATCCTGAACCGGGCATCGCCGCAGTTCAGCATCTTTGCGGTGGGCTTTCCGCTCACGCTGCTGGCGGGCATCGGCATGCTGCAGCTGCTGATGCCGCAGCTCGGCGCTTTCCTGGAGCCGCGCTTTGCCGCCGCGCTGTCTTCGCTGCCGCAGCTGATGCAGGCGCTGCGGCCCTGAGCCGCACGCCCCTTCGCAATCACAGGTAGTTGAACAGCGCAATGCTGTGCAGCCGCGCGAAGGTCTGCTGGGTGGCCTGGAGCGAGGTCTGGCGCTGCAGGAATTCCGAGATGGCGCTGGCCGGGTCCAGGTCCACCAGCTCCGAGAGGTAGGCCTTGTCGGTCAGGCCGCGCGAGGCACCGCTGGTGTCGAGCGCGTCGATCTCGTTCATGCGCGAGCCGATCGACGACATCACGGTGAGCACGTTGTCGTGCGCGTTGGTGATCTTGACATTGAAGGTGCTGAGCGCGTTGAGCAGGTCGGCCTTCGCCGAATCGCCATTGCCGGCGAGCGGCTGCCTGAGCGCGGTGACCAGTTCGCCGATGGCGGCGAACACGTCGGTGCCCGCATTGCGCGCGGTGGCCACCTGGAAGGTGTCGCCATCGGCCGGCGCGCCGCTCATGGTGATCTGCAGGCCGCCGAACGAGATGGCGGCGCCCGGCACGTAGGCGCCCGATGCGGCCACCACGGGCGGCGTCTCCTGCGTGGCCACCGTGTAGTTGCCGCCGCTGAAGCTGATGACGAAGTCCTTGCCGTAGTTGGCCGCGCCCGCGTCRGTCACGCCCACGGCGCCGAAGACGCCGGAGCCGGTGTTGGCCGCGCCCGCCGAGCTCACGTAGCCCGCGCCGCCCTGCACCGACTGGAACACGCTGCGCCCGTCGTCCGTGGTGGACATCTGGCGCGACACGTCGACCTGCATCAGCCGCTGGCCCTGGTCGCCCATGTACTGGATGCCGCCGGCGGCGCCGGCCACGAAGGGCTGGCTCCCGCTCTTGAAGCCGGCGAACAGGAACTGGCCGTTGCCGTCGTCGGCATTGGCCACGTTCACGAGCTGGTCCAGGTTGCCCTGCAGCGTGGTGGCCAGCGAGGCGCGGTCGGCATCCGACAGCGTGCCGTTGCCCGCCTGCACCGCGAGCGTCTTCATGTTCTGCATGATCGAGGTGGCCGACTTGAGCGCGGTCTCTTCCTGCGAGAGCGAGAGCATCGCGCGGCTGCGGCTGGTGGCGTACTGCGCCGACTCCGCCATCGACTGGCTCACGCCCAGCGCGCGCGCGGCGGCCACCGGATCGTCGGCAGCCGTCAGGAACTTGGTGCCCGCGGCGAGCTGCTGCTGGATGCGGAACAGCTGCTGCTGCTGCGAACCCAGCGAGCTCATGCTCTGGGCGTAGAAGGATTGGGTGCTGATGCGCATCGCGGCTCCTGAAGATCTTCTTTGGAAAAATGCGGCCGGCTCAGCCGCGGATGCCCAGGATCGCGTCGAACATGGTCGACGCGGTCTGGATCACCTTGGCATTGGCCTGGTACATCTGCTGGTACATCAGCAGGTTGGCGGTTTCCTCATCCTGGTTCACGCCCGAGATCGAATCGCGGCTCGCGCGGATCTGGCCCGTCACGCCTTCCTGCGTGGCCGAGGCCACGCGGATTTCCATGGCGCGGTTGCCCACCTCGCTCACCAGCTTGGCGAAGGCGCCGTTGAAGGTGGAGGTGCCGCCGTCCATCGCGGTCTTGCGCTGCAGCGCGCCAAGACGCAGCGCGTTGCTGCCGTCGGACACGCCGCCCGCGTTCTTGCCGATGGTGAAGGTGTCGCCATCGGCGGGCGCGCCGCTGAGCTTGACCTCGATGCCGTCGAAGCGGATGGAAGCGCCCGCGGTGTAGGGCACGGCCGTGCCGGCCGCATAGTTGGTCGATGTGCCGTCGGCCAGCGTCACCGTCACGGCGGAGGTCGCCGGAAAGCCCGACAGCGTGTTGGCCGCGGCATCGTAGGCGAGCGTGACCGTCGCGGCCAGCGGCGTGGCCAGGTAGGACGCGTCGACCACGGCCGGGCTCAGCGCGCCGGTGCCCTTGTTGCCGACCGCCTTGCCGATGGCCAGCGGCGATGCGGCCGCCACCTTGGCGGTGTCGCGCACCAGCACGTCCATGTCGCGCGCGCCGGTGCGCGTCGGCTGCACCAGGAAGGAATCGCCCGCCTGCGCGGTGCCGCTGGCCACCGCGAGGCTCACGCCGTCGAAGCTGGCGGGGAAGCTGGTGAAGTCGCCCATCGGCTGCTTGTCCGACAGCCGCGTGACGCTGTAGGTGAGCGTGCCAGCCACGTCCTTCACCTGCACCGAATAGTCGCTGGTCGTGAGCTGCGAGGTGTCGGCCACGCTGGCGCCAAGCACCATGTCGCCCCCGTTGCGCGCATTGGAAAACACGCCCGCCGTGGCTTGCGAGAAGAAGTCGGTGCCCAGCACGCCGTTCAGGTCGACGCCCAGCTTGTGCTGCTCGTTGAACTCGCTGCCCAGCGCCATGGCCAGGCGGCCGACGGCGTTCTGCGTGGGGGTGAGCGTCTCGGCGCGGAAGGCCAGCAGGCCGCCCAGCGATCCGCCAGCAATCACGTCGTCGTTGAGTTCGGACACCGTGCCGGTGAGCCCGACCAGCGCCACCGCCTTGCGCGTGGGATCGGCGGCGGACGACACCGCCTGCAGCTGCGCGGCCCGGTCGCCCAGCACCAGCGTCTGGCCGTTGCCGATGAAGACGTTGTACTGGCCGCTGTCCTGCTCCAGCACCTTCACGCCCACGATCTTGCCGAGCTCGCTCACCAGCTGGTCGCGCTGGTCCATCAGGTCGTTGGGCGGCTGGCCGCCGGCCATCGCGCTGAGCTGGGTGATCTGCTGGTTCAGGCTCGCGATCTGCTTGGCATAGGTGTTGATCTGCCCGGTGCTGCCTTCGATCTGGTCGTTGACCGAGCCGTTCAGGTCCGTGAGGTACTGGTCGGTGGCGCGGAACTTGTTGGCCAGCGTCTGCGCCGCGCTGATGAGCTGCTGGCGCGCCGCCGGATCGGCCGGCGTGTTGGCCACGCCCTGCACGCTGGCAAAGAAGCTCTGCATCAGCGGCGTGAGGCCCGCGGTCTTGTCGGCCAGCAGCGAGTCGATGCGGTTGATCTGCGATCCGTAGCTCGCGAGCGCCGCGCCCGCGGCCTCGGCGCCGTTGAGCTGGGCCGTGAGATAGCCGTCGTAGCTGCGCTGTACCGTGGTGACGCGCGCGCCGTTCCCGATGAACCCCGCACCGGTCGTCGTGCCGCCGTTGGACGAGACCAGCGCGGTCTGCCGGCTGTAGCCGGCGGTGTACACGTTGGCCGTGTTGTGGGCCGTCGTCATGAGCGCGGATCGCGCGACGCTCAGGCCGGACAGGCCCGTTTGGAACATCGACATGAGGCTTTACCTGTAAAACGTTTTCTTGTTGGCACCGGGCATCGCTTGCGATGCCTGCTTCCTGTCTATCGGCAGGCGGCGCGGAAAATGAAGTGCCCGGTGGAACATTTCAGGCGGCGCGCCGGAACACGCTGACCGACTCGACCAGGCTCGCGGCCTGCTCCTGCATCGACTGCGCCGCRGCCGCCGCYTCTTCSACCAGCGCCGCGTTYTGCTGCGTSACCTGGTCCATYTGCGCRATSGCCTGGTTCACCTGYTCGATGCCGGTGCTCTGYTCCTGGCTSGCCGCCGTGATCTCGCCCATGATGTCGGTCACGCGCTTGACGCTGTCGACGATCTCGTCCATCGTGCGGCCCGCCTCGGCCACCTGGCGGCTGCCGGCCTCGACCTTGTCCACSGAGTCGTCGATCAGGCCCTTGATTTCTTTTGCYGCTGCGCCCGAGCGCTGGGCGAGGTTGCGCACTTCGGAGGCCACCACTGCAAAGCCGCGGCCYTGTTCACCRGCYCTTGCSGCYTCGACRGCWGCRTTSARMGCCAGGATGTTGGTCTGGAASGCRATGCCRTCGATCACGCCGATGATGTCGACGATCTTCTTGGACGAGCTGTTGATCGAGCCCATGGTGTCCACCACCTGGCTGACCACACCGCCGCCGCGCACCGCCACTTCGGAAGCGGAGACCGCCAGCTGGTTGGCCTGGCGTGCGTTGTCTGCGTTCTGCTTGACGGTGCTCGTGAGTTCTTCCATCGAGGCYGCCGTTTGCTCGAGCGARCTCGCTTGCTCTTCSGTCCTGGAAGACAGGTCCTGGTTGCCCGCGGCAATCTGCCCSGAAGCCGTCGCGATCGCATCGGTGCCGTGGCGCACTTCGCCCACCACCTTGGCCAGGCTGCCGTTCATGCCCTTGAGCGCGTGCATCAACTGGCCGGTCTCGTCCTTCGTCGTCACTTCGATGCGGCTGGTCAAATCGCCGGCGGCCACCGCCTCGGCCACTTCGACAGCGCGGCGCAGCGGATGCGTGATGCTGCGCACCAGCAGCCAGGCGAGCACCAAGCCCAGGCCCAGCGACAGTACGCCGAAGACGACCAGCATCAGGCTGGTGCTGGCGCGCATCTCTTTGCTGCGCTCGGCCGCGGCGTCGAGCAGCGCGCGCTCCGTGTCCACCATCTGCTGCACGCCTGCAAGATAGCTGCGCGAGGTGGGCTCGAAGCGCTCGTTGAAGATCCGGTTGGCGCCTTCCATGTCGCCCGCCAGCTTGGCCTTGCTGACCTCCTCGCGGGCCGCGAGGTAGGCCTTGCGCAGTTCGCCGACCTTGTCGTACACCGCCTTCTTTTCGGGCGTGTCCATCTGTTCCTCGATGAACTTCTGCAGCTCGTTGGTCTCCTTGATGGAGAGCGCCGTGGCCGGCGCGAAGTAGGCGATCAGGCTCGCATCGCTGCTCTTGGCAATGGCCGCGGCGCGCTGGACGCCCGAGTTGGTGTTGCGCAGCCAGTCGGAGCCCGCGCGCTCGGTCTTGATGTTCTTCTCGACCATCGCATTGATTTCCTCGCCGAGCTGCTGCAGCTTCAGCACGGCAAGCACGCTGCTCGTGAGAGACAGGGCGAGGATGACGCCGATCACGACGGCCAGCCGCTTGCCGATGGAAATATTGCTCAGAAACATGCTCATCACTCCAGAAAATCAGGAAAGGGCAAGCACGCAGAACGCGCGCTTGCCGCAGGAAAGGGTTGTGCGCGCCCGCCTCAGGCGGCGATCTTCTCGACCAGGCCCATCTCGTCGCTGGACATCAGCCGGTCGATGTCCACCAGGATCAGCATCCGCTCGTCCAGCGTGCCCAGGCCGATCAGGTAGTCGGTGTCCAGCACCGAGCCCATCTCCGGCGCCGGCTTGATCTGCTCCGCGCTCAA
>NZ_JBFTPJ010000105.1:0-12552 GCF_056398445.1 Variovorax sp. 01T439_2 | reverse complement strand
GCATGAACTGCGTACGTTTCATCGGGGGCTCCTGTTGCGTTGCATGTGCTGCGGGCTGGCCGTCATGCGAGCGTCGCGGTGCCCAGGCTGTCGTTCAGCCCGATGCCCGATGTGATCAGGTTGCCAAGCTTGGTGCGGTACAGCGTCGGAAAGTTGAGCTCGTGCAGCCAGGCCACGGGCACTTCGTCGAGCAGGATCTTCTGCACCTGCAGGTAGATGGCCTTGCGCTTCTCGGGATCGCTCTCCTTGGCGCCGGCGTCGAACAGCTCGTCGACCTTCGGGTTCGAATAGCCTTCGACGTTGTTGAAGGGCGAGCCCTTGGCGATGTTGCCGGTGGTGTAGTTGCGCGCCACGCCCAGCGCCGGGTCGCCGTACTGGTAGACGTAGGTGAAGGCGAGGTCGTAGTCCCACTCGTTGAGCTTCTGGTTCCAGCCGGCCACGTCGGTGGCCACGAGCTCGACCTTGATGCCGGCCTGCGCGAGGTTCTGGCGCAGGATCTCGGCCGAGCGCGCCCAGGTCTCGCCGTAGGGCAGCGGCAGCAGGCGCAGCGTCTCGCCCTTGTAGCCGGCTTCTTCGAGCAGCTTCTTGGCGGTGGCCACGTTGCGCGGGTACTTGGCGACGTCGGTGCTGTGGAACTTGATATTGCTGTTGAACGGCCCGGTCGCCGGCTTGGCGAAGCCCTGCCAGGCGATCTTGGCCATGGCTTCGCGGTCGATCGCGTACATCACGGCCTGGCGGAACTTGAGCTTGTCCATCGGTGCCTTGCGGTTGTTGAGCCACAGCCACGAATGCGGCGCGAAGAACTCCCAGCCCTTGGTGGTGACCGCCGCGCCCGGCAGCTTGGAAAGCCGCAGCACGTCGAAGTACTCGACCGCGCCGCCCGGCACCAGGTCGACCTTGCCTGACTCGAAGGCCGCCGCGCGCGAGGCTGCATCGGGAATGATGTGGAAGTACACGCTCTCGACCAGCGGCACGTCCTTGACGTGGTACTTGTCGTTGGCCACGAGCTGGATGTACGAGCCCTTGACCCATTCCTTGAACTTGAACGGCCCGGTGCCGATGGGCGTGGCATTGGCCGGGTTGGCCGCGAACTCGGTGCCTTCGTAGATGTGCTTCGGGATCATCGGCATGCTGCCGACCTCGAAGATGCCGATGAAGGGGCCGAAGGGGTACTTGAGCTTGAACTCGACCGTGAGCGGATCGATGGCCTTGATGCTTTCCACCGCGGCCAGGTTGGCGCGCAGCCGCGCATGCGTCTTGCGCAGGAACACGTCGGCCGAGAACACCACGTCGGCCGAGGTGAAGGGCTTGCCGTCGTGCCAGGTGACGCCGGGCTTGAGCTTGAAGGTGTAGAGCGTGCCTTCCTTGTTGACGGTCCACGAGGTGGCCAGCGAAGGTAGCGGGTTGATCTTCTCGTCGTAGCGCAGCAGGCCCTCGTAGATGTTGCCCGCGATCATCTGCGTGGGGCCGTTCTGCGTGATGCCCAGCATCAGGCCCGGCGGCTCCGGCTGCACCACGGCGTTGATCACGCCGCCCTTCTTGCCCTGCGCCAGCAGGTGCAGCGGGACACCCGCCAGCGTCAATCCGGCGGCCGAGGCGGCGCCCATCTGGATGAGGTTGCGACGTTTCATGTGCGGAAACTCCTTGTGGCTCTGTGCGAGCGGGTGGGGACGAAGAAACGGGAACGGAAGAACGCGGGCGCCGCAGATGGCGGCGCCGCCGCGTTCAGTCGCGGTACGAGGTGGCGGGAAGCGGATCGATGCGCTGCAGCAGTGCGCGCCATTCGCGCGCGTTGGGATCGGGCTGGCCCGGCTGGCGCACGCTGTCGCCGCTTTCGTACTGCTGCGCGGTCTTCTCGCAGACCTCGGCCGGCACCGGATACACCGGCAGGCCGCTCGACTGGATCGCCACCTGCACGCGGCAGGCGCGTTCCAGGTTCAGCATCAGGATGAAGGCCTCGGGCACCGTGCGCCCGAGCGTGACCAGGCCGTGGTTGCGCAGGATCAGCGCACGCGCCGCCGGGCCCAGGTCGGCCACCAGGCGCTCGCGCTCATCGGCGTCCAGCGCGATGCCCTCGAAGTCGTGATAGACCACGCGGTTGTAGAACTGCAGCGCCCACTGGTTGCAGGGCTGCAGCCCGCCCGCCAGCGACGACACCGCTACGCCCGCCACCGTGTGCGTGTGCAGCACGCAGGCCGCGTCGTGGCGCGCCGAATGCACCGCGCTGTGGATGGTGAAGCCGGCCGGGWTCACGTCCCAGGGCGAGTCGTCGAGGATGCGCCCATCGAGATCGATCTTCACCAGCGACGAGGCCGTGATGTCCTTGAACAGCATGCCGAAGGGGTTGATCAGGAACTGGTCCTCGGTGCCCGGCACGCGCGCGGAGATGTGCGTGTAGATGCTGTCGTCCATGCCGTAGTGCGCCACCAGCCGGTAGGCGGCGGCCAGGTCTTCGCGCACCTGGCGCTCGGCATCGGAAACGGATGGGGCCTGGCGGCCCACTGCCTGCAATTGCATGTCGCGTTCCTTTTTCATCAGGCCCGGCGGGAGGCCGCCGGCGCCATGTTCGGGGTTCATCGGATCGACTGCGCAAACTGTCGACAGTCAACCGACGACAGTCTTAAGCAATATGCAGGCCTGCGTGATGGGGTAAGCCCTTGGTGAGGCGGCTGGAAGTGCGCAAAGGCGCGCCGGCAAAGGGCGGGCGCCAGGAAAAACGCCGCGCGCACTGGGGAAAGTGCGCGCGGCGCGTGGGGCCGGACGGTGCCTTTGGGGCGGCATGGCTGCGCCATGAAGGCGCCGGCTGCACCAGGGTGCAGCGCTGAAATGCACTCAGCGCAGGCGGCCTTCCTCGCGCAGCCGCGCACCGATGCGGCGGATCTCGGCCTCGCCCTGCTCGAGCGCCGCCTTGCTGGTGTGCACCGAGTAGTGCCCCATCACCAGTTCATGCGGATGCTTCGCGGCCGAGCCCAGCACGAAGGACGTGTCGCCATGGGCCACGAAGCCGATGGCCGCGCCCGATTCCTCGAACACCGCGAGCTCGCCGGCGGCGACCGGTTCGCCGCCGCCCGCATCGAGCCGGCCCGCGTCGACCGCGATCCAGCCCACCGTGTGGCCGGCCGGCGGCGTGTAGCGCCAGTGCTCGCCGTCCTTCAGCTGCACGGCCAGGTAGTTGATCGGCGCCGGGGCCGGAATGGGGCTTTGCGCCGCGCCGTGGCGCCCGAGCAGCACGCGCGCCGGGCCTTCCCGTGGCACCTGCGAGGGTGCGAGGTAGATGCTCTGCGCCGGCGCGTTTTCTTCCGAGGCCGGCAGGGCCACCCAGAGCTGGAAGCCCTGCACGCGCTGGGTGCCCGGCGCGGGCGCGCCGTCGTGCCACACGCCGTTGCCGGCGCGCATCCACTCGACACCGCCGGCCGGCAGCACGCCCTGCTCGCCGGTCGTGTCTTCGTACAGCGTGTCGCCGTCGATCAGCCAGGTCAGCGTGGCAATGCCCGAATGCGGGTGCATGCCGAAGCCCTTGCGGCCGCCCGAGGTGTCGAAGCCGAAAAGGTCGAGGAACACGAAGGGCTTGAGGAATTCGCCCAGGTCGCCCGGGCTCATGAGCCGCGTGATCGGCCCGTGCTGCGAGCCGCGCGTGCGGTAGACGATGGCGCGGGCTTCGGTGGTGATGGTGGCGGCAACGGCGGTGGTCATGGGAGGCTCCTTAACCCGATGGAAGAAGAAAGAAAGATCAGGCGGCCCTGGCCGCCGGCACCGGGCGCAGGCGCCACGCCACGAAGGCCGACAGCAGCAGGAGCACCATGGCCGGCGCGGGGCTGCCGCCGATCAGCACGAGGTGCGTGGCCACGGCGCCGGCCATGGTCGCGGCCAGCAGCAGGCCGCCGAGGAAGCCGGTCGCCGGCACCAGCAGCAGCACCGCGCCGCCGACCTCGACCACGCCCGTCAGGTAGCGGAACCACTGGCCGAAGCCGACCGCCTCGAACACCTGGACCATCTGCGGCACGCCGGCCAGCTTGGCGAGGCCGGCGGCGCCGAAGGCCAGCGCCAGAAGAATGCGGACGCCCCAGACGATGYGGCGCTGGGTTGTGGTGGAAGTGGAAGCGGGAGATGTGGAAGTCATGGGCAGAAGGTTAGGGCGGCCCCCATTGATCGACTAGACGGCAGAATCGGATTGCACTCGTCCATCAATAGAAGGAATCCCCGCCATGCTCGACCTCAACGACATCGCCATGTTCGTGCAGGTGGTGCGCCACGGCAGCTTTGCCGGGGCGGCGCGCCGGCTGGGCCTGCCGCCCAACACCGTGAGCCGGCGCATCCAGCAGCTCGAGGCGCAGCTGGGCACGCGGCTGATGCAGCGCTCCACCCGCAGGCTCACGCTGACCAGCGCGGGCCGGGCGTTCCACGAGCGCTGCGCGGGCGCGGTCGACGGGCTGGTCGAGGCCGGGCAGGCGCTGATCACCGGCAGCCAGCAGCCCAGCGGCCTGGTGCGCGTGGCGGCGACGGCCGATTTCTTCGACTTCTTCCCGATGGAGTGGGTGGCCGGCTTCCTGGCCGCGCATCCGCTGGTGCGCGTCGACTTCGTACTCAGCGACGCCCGGGCCGACCTGATCGCCGAGCAGATCGACATCGCATTCCGCGGCGGCGCGCTGCCCGACTCCGGCTACGTCGGCCGCAAGCTCCTGGGCGCCCGGACCGACGGCATGGTCGCGAGCCCCGCCTACATCGCCGCGCGCGGCGCGCCCGCCACCCTGCAGGAGCTGGCGGAGCACGACTGCGTGACCTCGCCCCATCCGAGCGGCCGCACCCTCTGGCGCCTGGCCGGCCCCGGCGGCGCGGAAGAAGAAGTGCAGGTTGCGGGCCGCTTCAGCGGCAACACCGCGCAGGCGCTGCGCAAGGCCGCGCTCGCCGGCCTGGGCATCGCGCTGCTGCCGCCCACCATGGCCCGGCTCGACCTGGAGGCCGGCCGGCTGGTGCCGGTGCTGCCGCAGTACCAGCGCACCGGGCAGGGGCTGAGCGTGCTCTACCCGAGCCGCAAGCACCTGCCGCTGGCGGTGTCGGCGTTCATCGGGATGGTGATGGAGAAGCTCAGTGCGGTGGAGGCGCTGCCGGAGATGCTGCGCAGCGAACGGATTTCATGACCCATGCTCAGCCGCGCGGGGCCGTGTTGCGCAGCGCGTGCCGAATGGTCGACAGGCCGCGCAGCAGGTGCGCATCGAGCTCCTCGAGCATCGCGTTGAGGTCGTTGCCGATGGCCAGTTCGAGGAACAGGTGGTGGTTCTCCGCGAAGTCGGGCTTGGGCGCATGCGTCAGGCGGCACACCGCAAAGCCGAGCTGGATCTTCTGCGTCATCTGGCGCCAGACGTCGAGCAGCAGCTGGTTGCCGCAGCGCTCGTAGACCAGGCCGTGGAAGTGGGCCTCCGCCGCGCTCTCGCGATGCAGCTCGCTGCTGGAGGCGGCTTCGGCCAATGCCTCGTAGCGCGCGGTCATCTCGGCGCGAAAGGCTTCGTCGCGCTGCGGCCACAGGCGGATGAACGCCTGCCTTTCCATGATGCGGCGCACCTCGTACACGTCGCTCATGGTTTCTTCGCTGATGTCGGTCACGTAGGTGCCGGCGTAGGGCTTGTTCACGAGCAGGCCGGTCTCGATGAGCTCGCGGATCGCCTCGCGCAGCAGGCCGCGGCTGACGCCGAACTGGGTGGCGAAGTGGCTCTCGACCAGCTGCGTGCCGGGCGCGATCCTGCCGGTGAGGATCGCGTCGCGCAGGGTCTGCGCCACGTAGTCGCGCCGCGTGGCCGAGGGAGCGGGTGCGAAATCGGGGAGGGTCTTCATCGCGGCGGGTCGGGTGTCGGGGCGTGGGCGGAGGGCGTCAGTGGCTGCGCAGGGCCAGGCGCTTTTCGAGGCGGCTTGCGGCATAGGCGCCAGGGTAGATGAGCACGAAGTACACCACGGCCACGGCCGTCAGGATTTCCAGCGGCCGGTAGTAGGCGGCGCTCAGCGCGCGGCCCTGGTACATGAGCTCGTGCACCGCGATGACGGACGCGATGGACGTGTTCTTCGCCAGCTCGATGCCGCGGTTGGTGAAGGCCGGCAGCATGCGCTTGAGCACCTGCGGCAGCACCACGCGGCGCAGCACCTGCACGCGCCGCATGCCCAGGGCGCGCGCGCCCTCCCACTGGCCCGCCGGCAGCGAGGCGATGCCGCCGCGGAAGATCTCCGAGCAGTAGGCCGATGCGTTGAGCGAAAGCGCCAGCAGCGCCGCCACATAGGGCGTGAGCTGCCAGCCCGTGAGGATCGGGAACGCGTAGAAGAACCACACCAGCTGGATCAGGATCGGGATGTTGCGGAACAGCTCCATGTAGCCGCGCGTCGCGGCGCCCACGAGGCGGCTTTTCGAGCGCGCGCCCAGCGCGATCAAGAGGCCGATCGCCATGGCCGAGGGAAAGGCGACGGCCCACAGGCCGGCCGTGACGCCCACGCCCTTGAGCAGCACGGGCCAGTGCTGCAGCACGGCCGAGAAGTCCCAGGTGAAGTCCATCGTCAGTGTCCTGCCGCGCGGGTGGAGATGGCCAGGCGGTGCTCGGCCACGCGTGCGACGAGGCTCAGCGAGAACAGCGCCAGGAAGAAGATGGCCGCGACCACCGTGTACACCTCCAGCGGCCGGAAGGTGATCGAGTTGAGCTGCATGGCCTGGTAGAGCAGGTCGGAGTAGGCCAGCGTGGAGGCCAGCGCGGTGGTTTTGATGAGTTCGAACGAACGCTCGATGAACGGCGGCAGCATGCGCGCGAGCGCCTGCGGCAGCACCACGCGGCGCAAGGCCTGGTGCGAGCGCATGCCGACGGCGCGCGCCGCTTCCCATTGCCCGCGCTCGATCGACACCAGCCCGCCGCGGAACACCTCGGCGAAGAACGCGCCCGACTGCGTCGACAGCGCAATGACCGCCGCCGCGTACGGGTCCAGGCTCACGCCGATGAGCACCGGCAATGCGTAGAAGGCCCAGAAGAAATGCACCAGCGGCGGCGTGTTGCGATAGAACTCGATCACCCACAGCGCGGGCCTGGCGAGCCACGTCCTGCCCGACAGCCGAAGGGCCGCGAGCACGACGCCGAACACCACGCCCAGCGCAATGGCGACGGCGGCGATCTTCATCGTGCCGAGGAAGCCCGCCAGGAGCATGTCGCGGTGCGCCCAGACGCCGCTGAAGTCCCATTCGTAGTTCATGTGCGCCCGCCCGCCGGTTCGATGCGGCCCGGCCTACTGGCCGAGCGTTTCCTTCATCACGCCGGGCACGGTGGCCGGGTCGATGCCCTTGGTCTTGAGGTACTGGCCGTACAGCGCCTGCGTCTGGCCCGAGGCGTAGAGCTTGCCGATCAAACCGTCGAGCTGGTTGCGAAAGCCCGCATCGGCCTCGCGCCGGATGCCCACGCTGGTCGGCAGCGCGACGACCGGCTGCGGCACCTGCACCTTGCCCTTGCGGATCTTCGAGTACGCAATGACCAGCGCCGGGTGATAGAAGCCGATCGCGTCGACGCGGCCCGACATGAAGGCCGCCACGGTCTCGTCGGTGTTGGTGAAGCGCTCGATCTTCGCCTTCGGCAGCCGCGTGGTCAGGTCGCGGTCGGTCGCCGTGCCGAGCGCCACGCCGATGCGCACTTCGGGCTTGTCGAGGTCGGCCCAGTTCTTGGCAACCAGGCCGTCCTTCGCGAGCACGCCCTGCGCATACCAAAGCAGCGGGCTGGCCGGAAAGTCGATCGCCTTCTTGCGCTCCTCGGTGGCATCGAGCACGAACATGGCATCGATCTGCCCGGCCTGCAGCGCYGCCACGCTGTTGCCCCAGGTGGTCTCGACCGGCGTCATCTTCACGCCCATTTCCTTGGCGACCTGTTCGCCGAGGAGCACGCCGAGCCCGGTCCAGGTGCCGGAGGCGGGATCGCGGAAGTACCACGGGTCGCCGGGCGCGACACCGATGCGCAGCTCGCCGCTCTGCTTGATCTTCTGCAGCGTGTTGGTCTGCGCGCCGGCGGCAAGGCTGCCGAGCGACAGGGAGGCGGCGAGCGCCAGGGCGAGGGCACGGCGCAGGCGCCGGAAGGGAGTGGTGGCGTTCATGGGATGGGCTTTCCGTGGACTGGAGTTGAAGGGGGCGTTGCGACGTTCAGGCGGCCGCAGGCAGCGCGCCATGGGCTTCGTTCGCGCTGGCGATGTAGGCGCGGTAGAGCGCGTCGAGCCGCTGCGTGAGCGGGCCGAGCGGCGCCAGCGCGCGGCCGTCGACCGACGACACCGGCGTGAGGCCGGCCAGCGTGCCGGTGACGAAGGCCTCGTCGGCCGCGTAGACCTCGGCCAGCGTGAAGTCGCCTTCGTGCACCGGGATGCCCGCCCCGCGCGCGAGCCGCACCACCGTGGCGCGCGTGATGCCGTTGAAGCAGTAGCGCCCCGACGAGGTCCACAGCGCGCCGCCCCGCACCGCGAAGAAGTTGGTGGAATTGCAGCTCGAGACGAAGCCGTGGGGGTCGAGCATCAGCGCCTCGTCCGCGCCGGCCTGGATGGCCTGGATCAGGGCCTGGATCAGGTTGAGGCGGCTGTGCGAATTGAGCCGCAGGTCGAACACGTCCGGCCCGCTGCAGCGCAAGGTCGAGGTGAAGAGCTTCAGGCCGTTGCGCTTGGCCTCCGGCGTGACCACCTTGTGCTCGGCCACGCACACCACGGTGGCGCCGCCGATGATGAAGCGCGGGTCCTGGTTGGGCGTTTTCTTGACGCCGCGCGTGACCATGAGCCGGGCGTGCGCGCCGTCGCGCATGCCGTTGCGCAGGAAGGTGTCGACCACCACCTGCTTCGTCTGTGCCTTGGTCATGCCGATGTCCAGCGCGATCGACTTCGCGCCCTCGTACATGCGGTCGATGTGGGCGTCGAACGAGATGATGCGGCCGTCGACCAGGCGCACGCCCTCCCACACGCCGTCGCCGCACACGTAGCCGGCATCGAACACCGACACCACCGCCTGGTGACGCGGCACGAACTGCCCGTTCACGTAGACGAGCACTGCGTCGTTGCGTGCATCGGGGGCGTAGGCCTGGGAACTGGTCTTCGAGGGGGCGCTGTCGGCGTGCATATGAATGAGGGTCCTGGGATCAGAAGTGGAAGGCGGTGAAGCGCTCGATGAAGCGTTGTGTGCGCTCCTGCTTCGGGTGCTTGAGCACCTCGTCGGGCGTGCCGCTTTCGTGCAGCAGCCCGTCGGCGAGGAACACCACCTTGTTGGCAAAGTGGTAGGCAAAGCCGAGCTCGTGCGTCACGAGCAGCATGGTCCGGCCTTCGTCGGCCAGCGCGCGGATGGTGCCGAGCACCTCGCCCACCAGCTCGGGATCGAGCGAGGAAGTCGGCTCGTCGAACAGCAGCACCTCGGGCTCCATGGCCAGCGCGCGGGCGATGGCGACGCGCTGCTGCTGGCCGCCGGACAGGTGGCCCCCCGGCACGGGCCGGCCCACGGCGCGTCCCTTGAGGACCACCTGCCCGGCGGAAGGCACTTCCATGAAGTTGAGGCAGCGCAGCAGCGTGCTCTTGCCAGAACCGCTCGAACCGATGATGGCGATGCGGTCGCCGGGCAGCACGTCGAGGTCGATGCCGCGCAGCACGTGGTGGCTGCCGTAGCGCTTGTGCAGGGCCTGGATGCGGAGAACGGGCGGCGGGGCGGCTGTCATGGCATGTGATGGTATGGATTGTCGAACAATCGACAATCGGGAGTTGTACTATCCACGCAAAGTCCATGCCATGCTTCCCCACGGGGGCGCTCGCCAGCCGCGCGCGGCCGCTTCGCCCCTGCGGGAGAATCGCCCCCCATGAAAATCGAAAAAGACACAGTCGTCACCCTCAAGTACAAGGTCGCCGACGCCCAGGGCAAGCTCATCGAAGCCAGCCCTGAGCCGATGGCCTACCTGCATGGCGGCTACGAGAACACGCTGCCCAAGATCGAGGAAGCGCTCGATGGCAAGGAAAAGGGCTTCCAGACCACGCTGAACCTGGCGCCTGAAGACGCCTTCGGCCTGCGCGACGAGTCGCTGGTGCGCAGCATCCCCAAGTCCGAATTTCCGCCGGGCGTGAAGGTGGGCGGGCAACTCGAGGGGCGGCTCGACGATGGCACCGAGCACCTCTTCACCGTGATGAAGATCAAGGGCCCGGTCGTGCTGCTGGACGGCAACCACCCCTGGGCCGGCAAGGCGCTGAAGTTCAGCCTCCAGGTGACGGACGTGCGCGCGGCGCTGCCGGTGGAGATCGAGCATCGGCACGTGCATGGTGCGCACGGGCACCATCACTGACCGATCGGGTCCGGCGGCCCGGTCGTTCTAGTTCTTCTTCCAGAACCGCGGCGCCTTTGCGATCCGGCCCAGCGCCTTGCGGCAGGCCTTTGCACCCGCTGCGTGGCGCGCGCTGAACCAGCCGACGGCGAACCATGCGCGCGCATCGCGCGCGGTGGCTTCGCGGTAGAGCGCGAGCGCCACGGCTTCGTCGTTGAATTCGCCCAGCGCGTCCTGCGCGGGGCGCAGGCGCTTCAGGTAGCGCTCGGCGGCCGGCTTTTCCTTGTCGTCGTCCGCATCGGCGGCGAACAGCGGCGCCGCGAATTCGGCCAGGTAGCGCAGGCGCTTGAGCCGCTTGCGCGTGCGGTGCTGGTCTTCGGCCGACAGCGATTCGAAGCGGCGGCCGTCGCGCACCGCCTGCCGACGCAGCCGCTGCAGGCGCTTGCGCAGAAGGCGCCGCGCCTCGGCGGCGTCAAGCGGCACCGGCGCTGACGCGGGCTGGCCGGCAGCTTCGGCTTCGGCCTGCGGCGCAGCTTCCCCGGCGGTGGCCGCGGTGAAGCCGATCAGCGACACCAGCACCGACTGGAACGCCGGCGCGCGCACCACCTCGCCGGGCGACGGCGCCTCGGGCGCCGCATCGTCGCCAGCCAAGGGATCGAACTCCGGCGCCCCCGCATCGCGCAGTTGCGGCTGCGCCAGCCTCACGACCTGCTCGCGGTCGCGCAGCGCGCCGAGCGCGCGGAAGGCCTCGACCAGCGGCGGCTCCCATTCGGCGCCGTTGAAAAGACCGGTGCGCGGGTCGAGCCCCGCGAGTTCGCGCAGCGCGGTGCGCAGGCGCCGGATGCCGATGCGCAGCTGGTGGATCTGCTCTTCATCCGTGCTGCCCGCGGCGATCTCGCTCGCGTTGGGCAGCATCTGCGCGAGGCAGGACGCGACCACGGCCTGCTGGATGGCGGGGCCGCCCGGCTTCTCTTTCTCGTTGGCAAAGCGCGGCGCCTCGGCCTTCACGGCCGGAACCGCATCGACTTTCGCCAGCAGCCGCGTGCCGCGCTCGGCCTTGGACACGGTGCTGAACCACAGGCCGTGCTGCTGCGACCAGCGGCGCGCGAGCGCGACCAGCCCCTGCACGCCGCCGCGCTTGAGCTCGAGTTCCAGCTCGCACACCGGCGACTCGCGCTCGTCCGGCGTGCCCGCATGGGCAATGACCTTGCCGACGTCGAGCGCCAGCTCCACCACGGCCGTGCCGGCGCCAGTGGTGCGCACGTCGCGCGTGAGCCGCACGATGTCGGTGGACTGGCGCTCCACCAGCGGCGCGCCGCTCGCGGCCAGCACCTGGGCAAGCCGTTCGCCCACCGGCGTGCCCTGGTGGCGCTGCGGGTCGATGGCCGGCGCGCCGCCGCCCGCCGCCGCGGCGCCCAGGTCGACGTTGTGTTCGAGCCGGTGCAGCGCGTTGTCGCCGGTGGCCTTGACCGTCTGCACCCAGCGCGGCCCTTCCTTGCGCAGGCGCAGCACGATGCCCTGGGCGGCCAGCGCCTGGTCCGCGGTGTCGAAATAGCGCGCCTGCAGCCGCGTGCGCACCACGCTGCCGCGCCGCATGGCGGCCTCCACGGCTTTCAGGCGCTGTGCGGGAACATGAAACTTGAACTCGATTTCCATGCCGGCCATGATGCCCGGTCTTGTTCATCGCGCCGCCGGCTTTGCGTCTGCCGCTGCGCATCAGGAAAGAAGGAAAGGCTCGCCATGGCCACACCGCTCGATCCCACCGCCCTGCTCGCCGCAGGCACCGCCCCATCGGCCAGGGCACTGGCCGCCGGCCAGCTGAGCGCCGCCGCGCTGTGCGAAGCCGCCATCGCCCGCATCGAGGCGATCGACGGTGCGCTCAACGCGGTGGTGGTGCGCGACTTCGACCGGGCGCGCCGCCAGGCCGCCGAGGCCGACGCGGCCCTTGCGCGCGGCGAGCGCCGGCCGCTGCTGGGCGTGCCGATGACGGTGAAGGAGGCTTTCAACGTGGCCGGCCTGCCGACCAGCTGGGGCCTGCCGCAGTTCCGCGATTTCGTGCCGCAGCAGGACGCGGTCGCCGTGGCGCGCCTCAAGGCGGCGGGCGCGGTGATTCTCGGCAAGACCAACGTGCCGCCGGGGCTGGCCGACTGGCAGAGCGCCAATCCGGTGTACGGCCGCACGGTGCACCCGCTCGACGCCGGGCGCACGCCGGGCGGCTCGTCGGGCGGCGGTGCGGTGGCGGTGGCCACCGGCATGGTGGCGCTGGAGC
>NZ_JBFTPJ010000104.1:0-9675 GCF_056398445.1 Variovorax sp. 01T439_2 | reverse complement strand
TCATCCTGACGCAGATCCTGCCCAAYGCCATGTCGCCGATCATCGTGATCGCCTCGCTCATGACGGCCACGGCCATCCTGCTGGAGTCGAGCCTGAGCTTCCTGGGCCTCGGCGACCCGAACCAGATGAGCTGGGGCTACATGGTGGGTGCGGCGCGCACCGTGCTGCGCCAGGCCTGGTGGATGGCGCTGTTCCYGGGCCTGGCCATCGTGCTGACCGTGCTCGCGCTGAACCTGGTGGGCGAAGGCCTGAGCGACGGGCTCAACACGCGGCTCGACGGGAGGGGCAAATGAGCGCCACCGTCACACCCATGAAGCCGGCGCAGCCGGTGCTCGATGTCGTCAACCTCGGCATCCGCCTGCCCAAGGGCGCGGACCGCGCGCTGGCCGTCGATGGCGCCACGTTGTCGGTGCTGCCGGGCCAGACGCTGTGCGTGGTCGGCGAATCGGGTTCGGGCAAATCGATGATCGCCAACGCCGTGATGGGCCTGCTGCCGCGTCCGCACGTGGCGCCCGTGGCCGGGCAAATTTTGTTCGAGGGCCGCGACCTGCTGCAGCTCAGCGAGCCGCAGATGCGCGAGCTGCGCGGACGCCGCATCGGCATGGTGTTCCAGGAGCCGATGACGGCGCTCAACCCCGTGATGCGCATCGGCGAGCAGATCGGCGAAGTCTTCGATGCGCATGGCAGCGTGCCCGCGGCCGAGAAGCGGCGGCGCATCCTGGCCGCGCTGGCCGACGTGGGCCTGCCCGACCCCGAGCTGCTGATCGACGCCTATCCGTTCCGCCTCTCGGGCGGCCAGCGCCAGCGCGTGATGATCGCCTGTGCGCTGGTGCTCGAGCCCGTGCTGCTGATCGCCGACGAGCCGACCACCGCGCTCGACGTCACGACGCAGGCGCAAATCCTCGCGCTGATCCGCGAGCTGCAGCAGCGCCGCCGCACGGCGGTGCTGTTCATCACGCACGACTTCGGCGTGGTGTCCGAGATTGCCGACCACGTGGTCGTGATGCAGACCGGCCAGGTGGTCGAGGCCGGGCCGGTGCGCCAGGTGCTCGATGCGCCGCAGCACCCCTACACGCGCAAGCTCATCGCCGCCATTCCCACCGGCACTGCCGAGCGCGACACGCCAAGCGGCGAGGTCGTGCGCGTGCTGCAGGTGCAGGACTTGTGCAAGACCTACAGCTCGGGCAACGGCCTCTTCAAGCGCGGCCGCTCGGTGCAGGCCGCGAAGAACGTCAGCTTCGAGCTGCGCCGCGGCGAAACGCTGGGGCTGGTCGGCGAATCGGGCTCGGGCAAGTCGAGCGTGGGCCGCTGCCTGGTGGGGCTCTCGCCGTTCGACAGCGGCCGCATCCTCTTCAAGGGCCGCAGCCTGTCGCAGGGGCCGGCCTTCCGGCGCGAGGCCGCGGGCAAGATCCAGATGGTGTTCCAGGACCCGTACGCATCGCTCAACCCGCGCCACCGCGTCGGCGCGGCCATTGCGGGCGGACCGATCGCACAGGGCGTGGGCAAGGCCGAAGCCATGGCGCGCGCGATGGAGCTGCTGAAGCTCGTGGGCCTGGGCGCCGACGCGGCCGAGCGCTACCCGCACGAGTTCTCGGGCGGGCAGCGCCAGCGCATCGGCATCGCCCGCGCGCTGGCCATGCAGCCCGAACTGCTGGTGGCCGACGAGCCGGTGTCGGCGCTCGACGTCTCGGTGCAGGCGCAGGTGCTCGAACTCTTCGCGCAGGTGCGCGAGCAGTTCCAGCTTGCGATGGTCTTCATCACGCACGACCTGCGCGTGGCCGGCCAGATGTGCGACCACATCGCGGTGATGCAGCGCGGCGAGGTCGTCGAATACGGCGAGACGCACAAGGTGCTCGGCGATCCGAAGCACGCCTACACGCGCAAGCTGATCGAGGCGGTGCCGCGGCTGGTGTCCGCCGCGTCGCCGGCCGAGGCGCTGGTCGCGTGATGGCGCCGAAGAACGACGTGCCCTGCGTGGCGATCCTGAGCGCGGTGCTGGACATGGAGTACCTCGCCGCGGCCTTCCGCGAGGCCCATCCGGGCATCGACCTGCGCCTGGGCGCGGAGCTCGGTGCGCTCGACGAGATCGACGCAGCCGTCTGCTGGTTTCCACCGCACGGCCTGCTCGCCCGGATGCCGAAGCTGCGGCTCGTGCAGTCGCTGGCCGCGGGCATCGAGCACATCACGGCCGATGCGCAGCTGCCGCGCCACCTGCCGCTGTGCCGCATCGTCGACACCGGCATGGCGGCCGGCATGAAGGCCTATGTCTGTTGGGCCGTGGTGCAGCAGCACCGCGGCATGCGCGCCTACGTTGCGAGTTCCGCGGCCCGCCGGTGGGAGGAGCAGCCGATCGTGTCGCCGCGCCACCACCGCGTGGGCATTGCGGGCCTGGGCACGCTGGGCATGGCCTGCGCCGAGGCGCTGGCCGCCATCGGCTACCCGGTGCGCGGCTGGAGCCGCAGCAAGAAAGAGGCGCTGCCGGCCGGCGTCGAGGGCTTCCACGGCGCCGCGCAGCTCGACGAATTCCTTGCGGGCTGCGACACGCTGGTGTGCCTGCTGCCGCTCACCGCCGAGACGCACGGCTTTCTCGATGCCGCGCTGTTCGCCAAGCTGCCGCGCGGCGCGCACCTGATCAACGTCGGCCGCGGCGACCACCTGGTCGAGGCCGACCTGCAGCCGGCGCTCGATGCGGGCCAGCTCTCGGCGGCCACGCTCGACGCGTTCTCGCAGGAGCCGCTGCCGCCGGAGCATCCGTTCTGGGGCGACCCGCGCATCCTCGTCACGCCGCACATCGCCACGCGCACCGACAGCCTCGTGATCGCGCGCCAGACGCTCGACAACCTCGCGTCGCTGCGGCAGGGCCGGCGCCCCGCCAACCAGGTCGACCTGGCGCGCGGCTATTGATTGAACTCCCTACACAACGGAACCGCCGTCATGAACGCCAGCACGCACGCAGAGAACGCCGCCAACGACATCGCCGCGCACCTGCATCCCTTCACCAACCTTGCGACGCATCCGCAGCTCGGCCCGCTGGTGATCCAGCGCGGCGACGGCATCTTCGTGGAAGACGACCAGGGCCGCCGCTATCTCGAGGCGATGTCGGGCCTGTGGTGCGCCTCGCTGGGCTTCAGCAACGCGCGCCTGGCCAAGGCCGGCAGCGAGGCGCTGCATGGCCTGCCGTACTACCACACCTTCAACGGGCGCTCCAACCCGGCCGCCATCGCGCTGGCCGAAAAGCTGCTCGCGCTGGCGCCGGTGCCGATGTCCAAGGTGTTCTTCGCCAACTCGGGTTCGGAGGCCAACGACTCCGCGGTCAAGCTGGTCTGGTACTACCACAACGCCATCGGCAAGCCTGAAAAGAAAAAGATCATCGCGCGCCGCAATGCCTACCACGGCGTCACCGTCGCGGCCGCGAGCCTGAGCGGCCTGGTGCCGAACCACCGCGACTTCGACCTGCCGATCGACCGCATCCTGCACGTCGACTGCCCGCATCATTTCCGCTATGCCGAAGCCGGCGAGAGCGAGCAAGACTTTGCGACGCGGCTGGCCGCTGCGCTCGAGCAGCGCATCCTCGACGAAGGCCCCGAGACGGTCGGCGCCTTCATCGCCGAGCCCGTGATGGGCGCGGGCGGCGTGCTGGTGCCGCCGGCCACCTACTTCGACAAGGTGCAGAAGGTGCTGGCCAGGTACGAGGTGCTGCTGATCGCCGACGAGGTGATCTGCGGCTTCGGCCGCACCGGCCAGATGTTCGGCTCGGCCACCTTCGGCTTGAAGCCCGACATCCTGACCGCGGCCAAGGCGCTCTCGTCGGGCTATGTGCCGATCTCGGCCGTGATGGTCAACGAGAAGGTGCATGCGGCCGTGGCCGCCAACAGCGGCAAGATCGGCACCTTCGGCCACGGCTTCACCTACTCGGGCCATCCGGTGGCTTGCGCCATTGCGCTGGAGACGCTCAAGGTCTACGAGGACGAGAACATCCTCGCGCACGTGCAGTCGCTGGTGCCGCAATTCCAGCAAGGGCTGCAGAGTTACGCCGGGCGCAGGTACGTCGGCGAGGTGCGCGGCGTGGGGCTCATCGGCGCAATCGAGCTGTATGCCGACCCCGCCAGGCGCACGCCCTTCGATCCCGCGCAGAAGGCCGGCGCGCGCCTTGCCGAGCTTGCGCTGGCGCAGGGGCTCATCGTGCGCGCCATGGGCGATTCCGTCGCCTTCTGCCCGCCGCTCATCAYCACGGCCGAACAGATCGACGACATGTTCGCGCGCTTCGCCCGCGCGATGGCGATCTTCGAAGAAAGCTTCGCGTGAAGGCCTTCTGCACGGACGAGAGTTTCCTGCGGGGCTTCCAGGCCGCGCGATGAGCACCGCCGCCACGGCTCTCGCACTGCACCCCGCGGGCTCCAGGCGCGCCGGCGTGGCGCTGTTCTTCTGCGCGCTGGTGGCCTTTGCTTCCTACGACGCGTTCTGCAAGTACATGCTGCAGTTCTACCCGGCGCCCTTCGTCAACGTGATGCGCTATGTCGCGGTGAGCGGCATTGCCTTTGCGATGCTGCTGCGCCATGGCGACCTGCGCATGTGGCGCACGCCGCACAAGCCCTTGCTGCTGCTGCGCGGGCTGATGCTCGCGACGGTGGCCACCTGCTTCATGACGGCGCTCATCTGGATGCCGCTGGCCGAGGCCACGGCTATCTACTTCACCGCGCCGCTCCTGATGGTGGCGCTGTCGCCGTGGCTCCTGGGCGAGCAGGTGCGGCGCAGCCGCTGGGTGGCGGTGACGGTCGGCTTCGGTGGCATGCTGCTGATCGTGCGGCCGGGCGCCGACCTGCCGCTGCTCGGCACGGTGCTGATGGCGGTGGCGGCCGTCTGCTACGCGATCTTCCAGCTGCTCACGCGGCGGCTCGCGGGCCTGGTCGCGGGGCCGGTGCAGTACGCCTGGACCGCGCTGGCCTGCTTCGTCGTCACGCTGCTGCCCGCGCCCTTCTTCCTGCCCGCCCACCCGCCGCCCTGGGGCGACGTGGCGCTGCTGCTCGCGGGCGGCGCCTGCAGCGCGGCGGCGCAGTGGCTGCTGCTGGCTGCCTTCGAGCGCGTCGAGGCCTCCACGCTGGCGCCGCTCAACTACTTCCAGCTGCTGCTGGCCGTGGCCTTCAGTACCTTCTGGTTCCGCCGGCCGCCCGACGTGATCGCGATGGCCGGCATCGCGCTGATCATGGCGGCGGGCATCTACCTGGCGCGCGCGGGGCGGGGCCTGAAGACCGCACCGGCCGCGCCAGATGCCATCCGGTGAAGAATCGCCCCTGGCGCACACCAATGACGAGACAAGCAACATGGCAATTTCCACAATTTCTCCTCCTCCTGCTGCTGCCGACGCGGCCCTGTTCGAATCGGTCGAGTCGACCGACCTCGTCGGGCTGGTCGAGGCCCAGCTGACGCGCGCCATCGTCGAAGGCCGCCTGGCGCCCGGCAGCCGCATCGTCGAGGCCGACATCGCGCGCCGCATGGGCGTGAGCCGCGCGCCCGTGCGCGAGGCGGCGCGGCGGCTCGAGCGTCAGGGCGTGCTGGTCGCCAAGCCGCGCCACGGCTTCGCGGTGCGGACCATCAGCGTGCAGGAGATCGACGACCTGTTCGAAGTGCGCCTGAGCCTCGAGCTGACTTCGATCGAGCTGGCCTGCCGCAAGGCCGACGACGCCGGCATCGCGCGCGTGCAGGCGCTGGTCGAGGCCATGGTGCGCGAGGCCAACACGCAGCCTCAGCACCACCGCATCGCCAACGACCTGGCGCTGCACACGCTGATCTGCGAGCTCTCGGGCAACGCGCACCTGCACCGCATCTTCATGAACACGCAGACCGAGATGCAGATGATCATCGCGCTGATCGACGCGGTCTACCACGACCCCACCGCCATGGCCGAGACCCACCGCCCCATCGTCGATGCCCTGGTGCGCCGCGACCCCGAGGCCGCCAAGGCCGCGATGCGCGTGCACCTGGAAGATGCCTGGCAGCACGTGCGCGCGCTGTTCGTGAAGCAGCACGGCGCCGCGCCCCTTCCCGCCAATGCCTGAGACCGGAGAAACACACCGATGAAAGTCGTCTACAGCGACACCCACAAGGACCACGACCCGCAGCTCTTCATGGTGCGCGGCAAGCTCAAGCGCAGCAACGAGCAGCCCGAGCGCGCCTTCCGCCTGCTCGAGGCGGTGCAGCGCGAGGGCCACGAGATCGTCGCGACGCGCGACTTCGGCGCCGGCCCGCGCGCCGCCATCCACACGCCCGAGTACCTGCGCTTTCTCGAGACCGCCTACGCGCGCTGGCAGCTGCTGGACGATCCGTCCGAAGAGGTGATGCCCAACATYCATCCCTTCCCGGGCCAGCCCTGCACCTACCCCGACAGCGTGGTCGGCCAGGCCGGCTTCCACATGGGCGACAACGCCTGCTCGATCGGCGCGCGCACCTGGGAGGCCGCCGTCGCCTCGGCGAACATGGCCACGCATGCGGCGCAGCTCGTGCGGGGTGGCGAGCGCGTGGCCTATGCGCTGTGCCGCCCGCCCGGCCACCACGCGTATGCCGACCGCGCCAACGGCTTCTGCTACCTCAACAACGTGGCGATTGCCGCGCAATATCTGCGCGGCGTGCACGACCGCGTGGCCATCCTCGACATCGACGTGCACCACGGCAACGGCACGCAGGGCATCTTCTACCGCCGCGCCGACGTGCTGACCATCTCGCTGCACGGCGATCCGCGCAACTTCACGCCCTTCTTCATCGGCCACGCGCACGAGCGCGGCGAAGGCGAAGGCCTGGGCTACAACATCAACAAGCCGCTCGCGCTGGGCACCGACATCGACGGCTACCTGCCCGCGCTGCGCGACGCCTGCGACAGCATCCGCGCCTACGCGCCCGGCGCGCTGGTGGTGGCGCTGGGCCTCGACGCACACGAGCGCGATCCCTACAAGGGCATGAAGATCCAGACCGCCGGCTTCGCCGTGCTGCTGGCCGAGATCGCGCGCCTGGGACTGCCCACGGTGCTGGTGCAGGAGGGCGGCTATCTGTCCGACGACCTGGGGCCCAATATCGCAAGCGCGCTGCGCGGTTTCGAGAGCGTGGCATGACGATCATGGAGTTCGCCGACGCGCAGGTGCTCAGCGAAGCCTCGCCCGCGCTCGACGGCGCCTGGGTGCGCGAACTCGCGCGCGAGCACTACGGCATCGACGGCGAGATGAAGCCGCTGACCGGCGAGCGCGACCGCAACTACCGGCTCGAGCGCGCCGCCGACGGCGCCCGCTTCATGCTGAAGATCTCGCACCCGGCCGAGACCGCGCTGGTCGCCGACTTCCAGACCCAGGCCCTGCTGCATCTCGCGGCCGTCGACCCGGGCCTGCCGGTGCAGCGCATCGTGCCGACGCGGGACGGCGCCGCCTCCTTGACCTGCGATCCGGGCGACGGCCTGCCGCGCGTGGTGCGCCTCTTCAGCTACCTGCCCGGCCTGCCGCTGCCCGAGGCGCCGCGCACGCCGACGCAGCAGCAGAACCTCGCGCGCATGCTGGCCCGGCTCGACGTGGCGCTCGCGGGCTTCGACCATCCGGCCGGCGACCTGCCGCTGCCCTGGGACCTGCAGCGCGCCGACAGCGTGCGCGGCCTGCTCGCGCACATCGCGGGGCCGGAGCGCCGCGCGCTGGCCACCGCCGCGCTCGACCGCTTCGAGCGCGATGCCAAGCCGGTGCTGCGCACGCTGCCCGCACAGCCGATCCACAACGACTTCAACATCTACAACCTGCTGGTCGACCCGGCCGACACCGACCGCATTGCCGCCATCCTCGACTTCGGCGACATGGTGCGCGCGCCGTGCATCAACGACCTGGCCGTGGCCGCCGCCTACCAGGCCGGCACCGGCGACGATCCGCTCGCGGCCATCGTGCCGCTGGTCGCCGCCTACCACGCGGTGCGGCCGCTGTCGCCGGCCGAGGCCGGCGTGCTGTTCGACCTGATCGCCGCGCGGCTCGTGATGGTGGTGGCCATCAGCGGCTGGCGCGCCGCGCGCTATCCCGAGAACGCGCCCTACCTGCTGCGCAACAACCCGCTGTCGTGGGCGCGGCTGCAGGCCTGCGAGCGCGTCGGCAGCGCCGCCGCGACAGCAGCCTTTCGCCGCGCGCTGAACCTCTGAGAGACCGCCCATGACTTCCCTCGCCCCTTCGACCCAGGCCCTTGTCGAGCGCCGCGCGCGCGTGCTCGGCCCGGCCTACCGCCTGTTCTACGAGACGCCGCTGCACCCGGTGCGCGGCGAAGGCGTGTGGCTGTACGACGCCGAGGGCCGGCCCCATCTCGACGCCTACAACAACGTCGCCTCCGTCGGCCATTGCCACCCACACGTGGTCGAGGCCATCGCGCGCCAGGCCGGCGTGCTCAACACCCACACGCGCTATCTGCACGAAGGCGTGCTCGACTACGCCGAGCGGCTGCTCGCCACCCTGCCGGCCGAGCTCGCACACGCGATGTTCACCTGCACCGGCAGCGAGGCCAACGACCTTGCGATGCGCATCGCACGCGCACACACCAAAGCCGAGGGGCTGATCGTCACGCGCTTTGCGTACCACGGCGTCACCGCGTCCATCGCCGAGGCTTCGCCCTCGCTCGGCAAGTTCGTGCAACTCGGCGACGCGGTGCGTACCGTGCCTGCGCCCGACAGCTACCGCATCGCGCCCGGCGAACTGGGCCGCGCGTTCGCGAACGGCGTGCGCGAGGCCATCGCCGACCTGAAGGCGCACGGCATGCGCCCGGCCGCGCTGATGGTCGACACTGTGTTCTCGAGCGATGGCATCTTCACCGACCCGCCGGGCTTCATGGCCGAGGCGGTGGACGCGGTGCGCGAGGCCGGCGGCCTCTTCATCGCCGACGAAGTGCAGMCCGGCCTCGGCCGCACCGGCGACGCGTTCTGGGGCTTCCAGCGGCACGGCGTGGTGCCCGACATCGTCACCATGGGCAAGCCGCTGGGCGCCGGCCACCCGCTGGCCGGCCTCGCGGTGCGGCCCGAGGCGCTGGCCGCCTTCGGCCGCGAGTGCCGCTACTTCAACACCTTCGGCGGCAACCCGGTGTCGATGGCCGCGGGCATGGCGGTGCTCGACGTGGTCGAGCGCGAAGGCCTGATGGCCAACGCGCAGCGCGTCGGCCGTTACCTGCGTGCGCAGATCGCGAAGCTCGCCGAGCGCCATGCGCTGATCGGCGACGTGCGCGGCGCGGGCCTGTTCGTGGGCGTGGAGCTCGTCACCGACCGCCGCACCCGCACGCCCGCCACCGCGGAAACCGCGCGCATCGTCAATGGCCTGCGCGAGCGGCGCGTGCTGCTGAGCGCCACCGGCGAGCACGCCAACACGCTCAAGATCCGCCCGCCGCTGGTGTTCTCCGAAGCCCATGCCGACCTGCTGGCCGAGACGCTCGGCCAGGTGCTGGCCGGCCTCTGACCAATCGCCTCTTCGCTGCTGCGCGTGGCGCCGATCGCCGCCTTGCGCCAGAATCGTTCGACCCCACGACCCTTGCCTGCCACCATGAACATCGTCGATTCCTTTGCCGCCCACGCCTCCCGCTTCGTCGATATCCGGCGCGACATCCATGCCCATCCCGAGCTCGGCTTCGAGGAGCACCGCACCTCGCCCATCCCGAGCTCGGCTTCGAGGAGCACCGCACCTC
>NZ_JBFTPJ010000103.1:0-9682 GCF_056398445.1 Variovorax sp. 01T439_2 | reverse complement strand
GCGCCTCACGCGCAGCATCCCCTCTTGTGCCGTAGAAGCCACCAGCCGCCCGTCGCGCGTGAACAGGCTGCCGCGGCACAGGCCGCGCGCGCCGCTGGCGCTTGGTGAATCGAGCACGTAGAGCAGCCAGTCGTCCATGCGGAAATCGCGGTGGAACCACATCGCGTGGTCGAGGCTCGCGGGGCGCACCTGGCCGCTCATGAAGCTCAGGCCGTGCGGCAGCATCGCGGCGCGCAGCAGGCCGTGGTCGGAGGCGTAGGCCAGCAGCGCGCGGTGCACCACCGGGTCGTCCGGCAGCGGCGCGATGGCGCGCATCCAGATCGCGCTTTCGGACGAGCGCACCGCCGGCGCCAGCAGGTCGTCGGCCTCGACGCCGCGGTATTCGATGCCGTGCGGCTCCAGGCCCTTGATGCGCCAGCGTTCGGGCAGGCGATCGCCGAGCGCGAGGCGCTGGTCGAGTTCGCTCGCGAGGCCCTCGGGGCCCTCCACTGCGGGCATGGCGAACTGGTGCTCGACGCCGTCGTCCACCGTCTGGAACGAGGCCGACATCTCGAAGATGATGCGCTCCTGCTGGCGCGCCACCACGTGCCGCGTGGTGAAGCTGCGGCCGTCGCGCACGCGGTCCACGCTGTATTCGATGGGCGCATGCTCGCCCGGCAGCAGGAAGTAGGCGTGCATCGAATGCACAGGCCGGTCGGCGCCCACCGTGAGGCTCGCGGCCGCGAGCGACTGGCCGAGCACCTGGCCGCCGAACACGGCGGGCGTGCCGATGTCTTCGCTCTGGGCCAGGAATTTGTCGCCTCCGAGCGGCTCGAGCTGCATGAGCGCGACGAGTTCGGCGACAAGGCGGGCGGCGGTGGCGGGATCGGTGGTCATCGGAGGAGGAAGAGCGTCAATGCGAAGGAAGCAATCCCAGACCATAGCAAAGGCCGCGCCCGCGGGCTGTCGCGGGGCGGTCAGTGCTTCGCCGGCGGCTCAGCGGTCGAGATCGGCGCCGTCGGCGGCCAGCTTCTTCTGGAGCGCCGGCACGTCGACCTCGGCGAACTTCGCGCTGGCACCCAGCGAAGCCGCGGCCGTGCCTGCCGCCTGCCCCATCACGAAGCAGCCACCGCTCGCGCGCGCGGCCGACTGGCCTTCGTGCGTCATGGCAGCGCAGCGGCCGGCCACCAGCAGGTTGTCGACGGTGCGCGGCACCAGCATGCGCCAGGGCAGCTGGTTGTAGGTGCGGCTCTCGTCGCGCGGAAAGGCCCATTCGATGCGGCCGTCGGCATGCATCTCCATGGGCCAGGCGTTGATGCCGATGCTGTCGTCGAAGCTGGCCGACGACAGGATGTCCTCGCCCGTGAGCGCATAGAGGCCTTCGATGCGGCGCGTTTCGCGGATGCCGACCTGCGGCGCGATCTCGACGATGGCCGAGTGCGCGAAGCCCGGCACCTCGGCCTTCATGAACCTGAAGTACTCGGCAATCTGACGCCGGCCTTCGAGCTCGCCTTCGGTGAGTTCGCGCGCATCGACGCCGTTCATCGCGCGGCCGGCCGCATTGCGGATCTGCGTGACGTTGGCGCGCCACTCGCGCGGGTCGATGTTGGGCCGCAGGATCGCGCCTTCGCGCGGAAACCGGTAGGCGCCAGGCTTCTGTGCCTGCACCTGCGCCATCAGGTCGTTGATGGCCTTGAATTCGCCGACGGCCGCGAGTGCCGGCTGCGCATCGACCTGGCCGACGCGGAACATGGTGGTCGGGAACAGGCCGCTGCCGTGGCCGTCGCCCACTTCGAAGGGCACGCCCGCAAAGGCCGCCACGTCGGCGTCGCCGCTGGCATCGACAAAAGCGTTGGCGCGGATCGCCTGCCGGCCCGACTTGGTCTCGACCACCAGCGCCGCGATGCGCTCGCCCTCGCGCACCACCGCGGCGGCCCAGGCGTGGAACAGCAGCTTCACGCCCGCGTCGAGCAGCAGCTGGTCGGCCGCGATCTTGTAGGCCGAGGTGTCGTAGGAGCGCACGCGGATGCGGCCCTGCATGCCGTCCTGCGGCGTGTTGAGGCCGCCCAGCGCATCGATGCGCGCGAGCAGGTCGTCGGCCACGCCGCGCACCAGCAGCGTCATCTCGCCGTTGCGCTTGCCGTAGAGGCCCGCGAAGTTGGTCACCCCGCCCGCGGTGCCCATGCCGCCGAGGAAGCCGTAGCGCTCCACCAGCAAGGTGTTGGCGCCATGGCGCGCCGCGCTCACGGCGGCGGCAATGCCGGCGGGGCCGCCGCCGACCACCACCACGTCGTATTCGCCGAACACCGGCAGCTCGCGCGCCGGTTCGCTCAGGGTCTTGTGCTGGACGGCAGCCATCACTGGATCTTGATGCCGCGGGCCGAGATGATGCGGGTCATGATCGCCGCCTCTTCCTTCACGCGCAGGCGCATGCCGTCGGGCGAGGTGCCCACCGCCTGCCAGCCCTGGTCGAAGAGCTTCTGGCGCACTTCGGGCTGCTTCATGATGACTTCGATCTCGCGGCTGATGCGCGCCTGCGCGGTCTTCGAGAGGTTGGCCGGGCCGAGCAGCGCCACCCACACCTCGAGGTTGAAGTCGCGCACGCCGGCGTCGGCCAGCGGCGGCAGCTCGGGCACCAGCGCGCTGCGGCCGCCCGTGAGGCCGATCGCCTTGAGCTTGCCGGCGCGCACCTGCGGCATGGCCACGCCCGGCGGGATGAGGCCCATCTGCACCTGGTCGCCGAGCATCGCGGTCACGACCTGCGGGTTGCCCTGGTAGGGCACGTGCTCGGGGTTGAAGCCGGCCACGCGGCTCTTGAGCAGTTCCATGCCCAGGTGCCCGACCGAGCCCACGCCCACCGAGCCGTAGTTCCACTTGTCGCCGCCCTTGCGCGCCGCGTCGAAGAAGGCGGTGCCCGAGGGCAGGTTGTTCTGCGCCACCAGCACCAGCGGGGCCGTGGCAATCAGCGAGAGGTAGGTGAAATCCTTGGCCGGGTCATAGGGCAGCCGCGGATACAGCATCTTCGACGAGGTGAGATTGCCGTTGATCACGATGCCCAGCGTGTGGTCGTCGGTGGCCTTGGCCACCATGTCGGCGGCGATGTTGCCCGAGGCGCCGGGCTTGTTGTCCACCACCACCGGCTGGCCGAGCGCCTTGGCGAGCGGCTCGGCGATGGTGCGGGCGGCGATGTCGGGCGTGGAGCCGCCCGGAAAACCCACGAGCAGGCGGATGGGCTTGGTCGGCCAGGCATTGCTCTGTGCGCTGGCCGCGAGCGGCAGCGCGGCGGCGGCGGCCAGGCCGCAGGCGATCAGGAGGGCTCTCTTGGTGGCGTGCATGGAAAGTGAAAAGGAAATGTGAAAAAACGTAATGGTAATGAGGGCCGCTAGTCGAGGCTGATGTTGCCGCGGCGCACCAGCTCGCCATAGACCTTGGACTTGGCCTCGGCGTTGCGCTCGATCTCCTCGGGCGACCAGGCCAGCGGCTCGAAGGCGAAGGTGTCGAAGCGCGCGCGGATCTCGGGGTCGGCAATGACCTTGGCCACGTCGGCGTTGATCTTGGCCTTGACCGCCGCCGGCACGCCCTTGGGCGCGAGCAGCGAGACAAAGGAGTTGACCTCCAGCGAAGCCGGYCCGCCCGCCTCGGCCATGGTCGGCACGTCGGGCATCTGCGGAATGCGCCTGGGCGCGGCAATGGCCAGGTAGCGCAGCTTGCCGGCCTTGTAGATGCCCTGGCTCGACGGAATGCTGGCAAAGCTCCATGGCACTTCGCCCGTGCCCACGTTGGAGAACAGCTGCGACACCTCGCGGAACGGCGCGTGCCGCATGCGGATGCCGGTGAGCGCCTCCAGCTGCTGCGCGCCCAGGTGGCCCGGGCTGCCCACGCCCCAGGAGCCGTAGACGATGGCGTCGGGGCTGGCCTTGGCGGCCGCGATCAGGTCGCTCATGTTCTTCCACTTCGACTCGCTCGACACCGCCACGAAGAAGGGCGTGCGGAACAGCGAGGCCACGGGGTCGAAGTGCTGCAGCGTCACGAAGTTGCGCGACTTGTACAGGTGCGGCAGCGCCGCGATGTGCTCGCTGTCCAGCTGCAGCAGCGTGTAGCCGTCGGGCGCCGCGCGGCGCGCCTGGTCGATCGCGATGAAGCCGCCGCCGCCCGGCCGGTTGTCGATCAGCACGCGCTGGTTCCACAGCCGCGAGAGCTTGTCGGACACCAGCCGCAGCACCGCGTCGGGCCCGCTGCCGGCCGCGAAGGGCGTGACCAGCGTGACCGGCTTGTTCGGATAGTCGCCGGCCTGCGCCAGGGCGCCGGTGGCGGCGGCCAGCGACGCCAGGGCCAGGATGCCCGCCCGCAATGCGCGTGGTGAAAAAGTCATGTTGTCTCCTGGGCCTGCGGCCTCGAATAGTGATGATGAAAGAAACCCGTCCGCTCAGTGCGGCGAAAGCACGGCCGCCGCCTCGGCGCCGGGCACCGCGGCGGAGCGCAGCAGCGGCTGCGGCGCGTCGTCCAGGCAATGCTCGGGCCGCCAGGCATAGAGCCACTCGACCGCATCGTAGAAGCGTTCGGGCGTGCGGCCCACCCAGAGGCTGTTGCGCACCAGCCGCTCCACGCCCTTGGCGTGATAGAGCCGGCCCATCTCGCGCACCGACAGCACCACGCGGGCGGTGCGCGGAATGCGCGCGGCCTCGTAGAGCTTGAAGGCGGCCGGCATGTCGAAATCGCAGGCCTGCACCGCGGCGCCCAGCGTGACCGCGTCCTCCAGCGCCATGCAGGCGCCCTGCGCGAGGTACTGCATCATCGGATGCGCGGCGTCGCCCAGCAGCGTGGCCGGGCCGTCGCTCCAGCGCGCCACCGGATCGCGGTCGGCCGTGCTCCAGCGCCGCCACGAGCTGGGCCGGTCGAGCAGCTGGCGCGGGCGCGCATGCACGCCCTCGAAGTAGGACAGCACTTCTTCCTTGCTGCCCTCGGAAACGCCCCACTCTTCCTGCTCGCGGCTGTGGAAGGTGACGACGAGGTTGTATTGCTCGCCATGGCGCAGCGGGTAGTGCACCAGGTGGCAATTGGGGCCGGCCCAGACCACGGGCGCATTCCAGCGCAGGTCGGCCGGCATGTCGGCCACCGGCACCACCGCGCGGTACACCACGTGGCCCGAGACGCGCGCCTCGTCGCCCACGAGCCTGGCGCGCACCACGGACTTGACGCCGTCGCAGCCCACGATCGCATCGGCCTTGAAGTGCCGGCCGTCGCGCGTGGTGACGACCACGCCCTTCGCGCCGCCTGCGCCGATGTCGAGCGACTCGACCTGCGCCGAGGTGTGGAAGCGGATCAGCGGATGCCGCTTCACGGCCTCGTGGATGGCGCCGTGCAGGTCGGCGCGGTGGCTCACCGCATAGGGGTTCTTGAAGCGCGCGCGGAAGGCTTCGCCCACGGGCACCGAGGCCACCTCGCCGCAGTCGACCGCATCCATCATCACGAGCCGGTCGGTGAAGACCGAGCTGCGGCGCACCGCCTCGCCCACGCCGAGCGCATCGAGCGCCGCGAAGGCGTTGGGGCCGAGCTGCAGGCCGGCGCCGATCTCGCCGATGGTGGCGCTCTGCTCGAGCAGGTCGATGGAAACGCCGAGCCGCGCAAGCGCCAGCGCGGCCGCCATGCCGCCGATGCCGCCGCCGACGAGCAGCACGGTGGGGGGATTCTTCGGGAGAGATGTGCTCATCGCGGGGCCTCTGCGCTGCGCCTGCTCAGTCGATTCGCACGGTGAGCGAAGGCAGCTTGTCGATGCTCACCTTGAGCGTCTGGCCGGGCTTTACCGCGCCCACGCCTTCGGGCGTGCCGGTGAAGATCAGGTCGCCGGGCTGCAGCGTGAAGAGCGTCGAGAGATTGGCGATCACTTCGTTGACCGACCAGATCAGGTGCGTGATGTCGCTGTTCTGGCGCACCTGGCCGTCGACCTCGAGCCGGATGGCGCCGGCGTTGATCTCGCCCACCTCGGCCAGCGTGCGCAACGGTGCGATGGGCGCCGAGAAATCGAAGGCCTTGCCGATTTCCCACGGCCGGCCGGCTTCGCGCATCTTCATCTGCAGGTCGCGCCGCGTCATGTCCAGGCCCACGGCGTAGCTGTGGATGTGGCTGGCCGCCTGCTCCACCGCAATGTCCTTGCCGCCCTTGCCGATGGCCACCACGAGCTCGGCTTCGTAGTGGTAGTTGCTCGTGAGCGGCGGATAGGGAATGGCGCCGGTCTCGCCTTCGGCCACCGGCACCACCGAGGCGTCGTCATTGGGCTTGCAGAAGAAGAACGGCGGCTCGCGGTCGGGATCGAAGCCCATCTCGCGCGCATGCGCCGCGTAGTTGCGGCCCACGCAGTAGACCCGGCGCACCGGGAACAGCTCGCTCGAGCCCGCAATGGGCAGGCCGACGATGGAAGGAGGCGTGAAGACGAAGGACATGTGGGCTCCTGCCGCGCGCGGCGGCACAGGGTCAAGACAACAAGAGAAGAAAGAAAGAAAGAAAAAATGCGGACGGTTTTCAGGCGTCTTCGTCGAGAAAGGCTTCGCGCAGGATGCCCATGGCCTGCTGCACGGGACGGTCCGAAAAGCTGAAGAGCACCACCTCCTCGCCGGGCGCCGAAAGGCGCAGCGGCGCCCACGAAGGCACCACGAAGGTGTCGCGCGGGCCGAACTCGAAGCGCTGGCCCGCGATCTCGGCGATGCCGCGGCCTTCGACCACGCTGTAGACGGTGCCGTCGGTGGCGCGGTGCGCCTTGCCCGCGAAGCCCCGGGGCAGCAGCTGCAGCTGGGTGCCGATGGTGGGCATCGGCGCGCCGCCCGTCAGCGGGTTGATGTAGCGCAGCTTGTGGCCCAGCCAGGCATCGGGCGCTTCCTGCTTCTGCAGCAGGGCCAGCGCCTCGCGGCTGCGGGCATAGGGGTAGTTGAAGATCGGCGAGGTGGGCGATGCGTGGTCGTGGCGCACCGGCACCATGTTGTGGCCGAAGCGCGCGAGGCTGT
Source organism: Variovorax sp. 01T439_2 (assembly GCF_056398445.1). Taxonomy (NCBI): domain Bacteria; kingdom Pseudomonadati; phylum Pseudomonadota; class Betaproteobacteria; order Burkholderiales; family Comamonadaceae; genus Variovorax; species Variovorax sp. 01T439_2. The sequence continues at coordinate 2,705 of NZ_JBFTPJ010000103.1, read as the reverse complement.
TGCCCTCCGGGCGCGCCACGTGCTGCACCTTGGCGTCGTCGTTCTCGGCAAAGCCGGCGTCGAAGAAGCGCAGCATCGGAATGTCGAGCCCGTCGAGCCAGACCACCGGCTCCACGGTGCCGCCGACGCCCYCGTTGCCGTGGTCGTGCCAGGCCCAGGACGGCGTGATGATGAAGTCGCCCGGGTACATGGTGGTGCGCTCGCCGCCCACCGTGGTGTAGGCGCCCTTGCCGTCGACGATGAAGCGCAGCGCCGACTGCACGTGGCGGTGCGAGGGCGCCACCTCGCCCGGCATGATGAGCTGCAGGCCCGCGTAGATCGACTGCGTGATCGACGAGTTGCCGGGCAGCGCCGGGTTCTCGAGCACGAGCACGCGGCGCACCGCTTCCTCGGCGGTGATGAGCGCGGCCGATTCCATCAGCAGCGGGCGGATCTCGTCGTAGCGCCAGAGCGCCGGCACGCAGGGCGTGGCGGGCTCGCGCGGCACCAGCGCATGCAGCGACTCCCACAGCGGCGTGAGGTGCAGCGGGCGGATGCGCTCGTAATAGCCGCGGCGTTCCGCGGCATTGGCGGGCGCCGGGGCGGCGGGTTTCTGGGCGGTGGGGTTCATGGGCAGCGGTTCCGGCCGTCGTGCGGCGGTTGTCTCCGGGGGAACGCTGATCTTCCGCCGGCACTACTATTGGCGCAATGGGGCCGTGGCGATAGGCCCGATCTTGTTTCTTGATAGTGGTCGCTGCAAAGGAGATGTTCCATGGCCCAGCTCGATCTCGAATGGCTGCTGGTGTTCGACGAGGTCTACAAGACGGCCAACGTGTCGAGCGCGGCCGAGCGGCTCGGCCTTTCGCAGTCGGCGGCCAGCACCGCGCTGGCGCGGCTGCGCACGCATTTCGGCGACAAGCTGTTCGTGCGCACCTCGCGCGGCATGGAGCCCACGCCCTATGCGCGGCAGATCCAGCCGCTGGTGCTCGACATCCTCGACCGGCTCAACCGGGCCAAGGGCGGGCGCGCGAGCTTCGAGCCCGCGAGCGCGGCGCGCAGCTTCCGCATCTGCATGACCGACATCAGCGAGGTGGTGCTGCTGCCCGGCCTGCTCGACCACCTGCGGCGCACCGCGCCCGGCGTGCGCATCGAGACCGAGATCATCTCCACCGAGAGCGGACGCCGGCTCGAGGACGGCGCGGTGGACCTGGCGGTGGGCTTCATGCCGCAGCTGGACGCGGGCTTCTACCAGCAGACGCTCTTCATGCAGAACTTCGTCTGCCTGGCCGCGCGCAACCATCCGCGCATCGGCGAGCGGCTCACGCGCAAGCGCTTCGAGAGCGAGGCGCATGCGGTGGTGGCCTCGTCGGGCACCGGCCACGCCATCGTCGACAAGACCATCGCGCGGCTGGGGCTCCGGCGCAACGTGGTGGCCAGCCTGTCGAGCTTCCTGAGCGTGGCGCGCATCGTGGCGCACACCGAGCTGATCGTGATCGTGCCCAGCATCCTCGGCAAGGTGCTGGCCACGCAGGAGCCGGTGAAGCTGCTGGAGCCGCCCTTCGAGCTGCCGGCCTACGCCGTCAAGCAGCACTGGCACGAGCGCTTCCATGCGGACGCCGGCAACGCCTGGCTGCGGCGCACGCTGGCGGAGCTGTTCGGCGGCGGCGGCTGAGCGTGCGTGCCGCGCCGACCGGCGGCGCGCACCGCGGTGGGCGCTCGCTCGCATAATCGGAACCCCATCCACGGCCCACACAAAAAGGCGGCGCATGTCCTCCATCACCCTTCGATTCCTGGCCGAGCCCAGCACCGTCAACTTCGGCGGAAAGGTCCACGGCGGCACCGTCATGAAATGGATCGACGAGGCCGGCTACGCCTGCGCGACCAGCTGGGCCAAGCGCTACTGCGTGACGGCGTTCATCGGCAGCATCCGCTTTCACCATCCGATCATGATCGGCGACCTGGTCGAGGTCGAGGCCCGGCTGGCCTACACCGGCACCACCAGCATGAACATCTCGGTCGAGGTGCGCAGCGGCGACATGAAGGGCGGCACCATGGACAAGACCACCGAGTGCCTGATCGTCTTCGTCTCGGTCGATTCGCACGGCCGGCCGCTGCCGGTGCAGCCCTATGTGCCGGGCACGCCGGGCGAAATGGCGCTGGCCGAACGGGCGAAAACCCATTTGGACGCCAGCCGCGCCGCGGGAGCCACGGTTTAGCCCCTGGCCATAGATACAAAGCTCTAAAAACGAGCGGGCCGAGCGGCTAGAGTCGCTCGTTGGTTTCACAGGAACATTTCGCACCATGGCTACCCAGGACGACGACGGCAACAAGGGCTCCGACCGCATCAAGGACTCGGCCCAGCAGATCTGGCTGGCCGGGCTTGGCGCCTTCGCCAAGATGCAGCAGGAAGGCAGCAAGGCCTTCGAGGCGCTGGTGAAGGACGGCGCCGGCCTGCAGAAGAAGACCCAGCAGGCTGCCGAAGAGACCCTTGCGCAGGCGCAGACGCGCATGGCCGGCTTTGCGAACGAGTTCGGCACCAAGGCCGCGGGCCAATGGGGCAAGCTCGAGAACATCTTCGAAGAGCGCGTGGCGCGCGCGCTCGAAAAGCTGGGCGTGCCCTCGGCCGCCGAGCACGCCGCGCTGCAGGCCCGCGTGGCCGCGCTCGAGGCCGAGCTGCAGCGCCGCCCGGGCAGCGCTCGAGGCCGAGCTGCAGCGCCGCCCGGGCA
>NZ_JBFTPJ010000102.1:0-9746 GCF_056398445.1 Variovorax sp. 01T439_2 | reverse complement strand
TTGTCGCCGAAGGCGACGGCCTGCTGGGCCCGCATCATGATGGCGTCGGAGAAGCCGCGCAGCAGCATCACCAGGCCAAGGATGATGTACATGATGCCGATCTTCTTGTGGTCGATGCTGGTGATCCAGTCGCGCCACAGCGTGCCCCATACCTTGTAGTAGGTGATGGCACCCAGCAGTGCGAGGCCGCCGAGGACGACTGCGATGAAGGTGACGAGCAGGATCGGCTCGTGGTAGGGGATCGCCTCCCACGTGAGGCGGCCGAAGATGAGCTTCGTCAGGTCAAGGTTCTCGAACATCGTCATTCTTCGGTGGTGCACATCGCCGTCACGTACTTGCGCGTGGGCGAATTGGTGAGGGTGTCAGCCTGCCAGGCTTTCCTGGTGGCAATGTTGAACGCGCCGGGCTTGCCCAGCCCGCCGTCCGCGTCGATGGCCATCATTTCCTTCATGCACATCTTGTTGCGGTCGACGCACAGGTTGAGGATGGCGTCGTACAGGTCGGGCGCCACCGCGGCGTAGTGCCGCACCGGCTCGCGCTCGCTCGGCGCTTCGAGCTTCTTGTACTGCTCGCGCGTGAGTTCGCCGTCCTTGCCGGACTTGACCTTCTGCACCCACTGGTCGAAGTCGGTGTCGCTCAGGCCGTGGAACTTGAAGCGCATGCCCGAGAAGCCCGCGCCGCTGTAGTTGGCCGAGAAGCCCTCGAACTCGCCCGGCTTGTTGATGACGGCGTGCAGCTTGGTTTCCATGCCCGGCATGGCGTAGATCTGGCCGGCCAGCGCGGGAATGAAGAAGGAGTTCATCACCGAGGAGGCCGTGATCTTGAAGGTGATCGGCCGGTCGACCGGCGCGGCCATTTCATTCACCGTGGCAAAGCCCTGCTCGGGGTAGATGAAGAGCCACTTCCAGTCGAGCGCCACCACTTCGACCACCAGCGGCTTGGCCTCGGCGGGAACCGGGCGCTCGGCGTCGAGCCGGCTGAGCGGCCGGTACGGGTCGAGCGTGTGGGTGCTGATCCAGGTGATGGCACCCAGCGCAATGATGATCAGCAGTGGCGCGGCCCAGATCGCGAGCTCCAGCTGGGTGGAGTGGTCCCAGTCGGGGCTGTAGTCGGCCTCCTTGTTCGACTGGCGATAGCGCCAGGCAAAGAAGAGCGTCAGCGCGATCACCGGAATGATGATGATCAGCATCAGCACGGTGGAGACGACGATGAGGCGTCCCTGCTGGTTGGCGATGTCCCCGGAAGGGTTCATGAGCACCGTGTTGCAGCCTGCGAGCAAGGCAAGCGGAAGCAACAGGGGCCATCGGCGGAGAGATTTGAGGGTGGGCATGCCGAAAGAAAGAAGTGCGTGGGCTGCGCAAAGACTCCACAATCTACGACCAAAGGCCTTCGCCGCCTATTGGACGTTTTGTCCTATGGCGGGAATCCTCATTCGGTGAGACGCTTGGAACCTGTTCAATGGTCTACCTCTGTCACTGCCGGTGACACCCGAATTAAAAAACGCAATGACGACGACGTCCAGCATCAGTCCGCAAGGCGCACAGCCTGTGCCGAACACGTCCGAAAACGCCGCCCGGCAGGGCGACGAACATTCACACATCGCACCCGGCGAGATCGCCGTGGGCGTGATCATCGGCCGCGCGTCGGAATATTTCGATTTCTTCGTCTACGGCATTGCCTCGGTGCTGGTGTTCCCGGCGGTGTTCTTCCCGTTCGAGGCGCGCCTGGAGGGAACCCTCTACGCCTTCGTGGTTTTTTCATTCGCATTCCTCGCACGGCCGTTCGGAACCGTCATTTCAATGGCCATCCAGCGGCGCTTCGGGCGGGAAGCCAAGCTGACCATTGCGCTGTTCGTGCTGGGCACCTCCACCGCGGGCATTGCCTTTTTGCCGGGCTACGCGAGCCTCGGCTTCACGTCGATCGTGCTGCTGTCGGTGTTCCGCTTCGCCCAGGGCCTGGCGCTCGGCGGCTCGTGGGACGGCCTGCCGTCGCTGCTGGCGCTCAATGCGCCCGAGAACCGCCGCGGCTGGTACGCCATGCTGGGCCAGCTGGGCGCGCCGCTCGGCTTTTTCGTGGCCAGCGCGCTGTTCGCCTACCTCTACGCCAACCTGCCGCTCAAGGACTTCCTCGACTGGGGCTGGCGCTACACCTTCTACGTGGCCTTCGCGATCAACGTGGTGGCGCTGTTCGCGCGCCTGCGGCTGGTGGCCACCGAAGAGTATTCCCGCCTGCTCGAGGAGCGCGAGCTGCAGCCCACCAGCGTGGTCGAGCTGGCCCGCTCGCAGGGCGCCAACCTGCTGATCGGCGCGTTCGCGGCGCTGGCCAGCTATGCGCTGTTCCACCTGATCACGGTGTTCCCGCTGTCGTGGATCACCCTCTATTCGGACCAATCGATCACCGAGTTCCTGGTGGTGCAGATGATCGGCGCGGTGTTCTGCGCCGGCGGCATCGTGGCCTCGGGCGTGGTTGCCGACCGCGTGGGACGGCGTTTTACGCTGGGCGGCCTGGCCGCGATGATCGCGGTGTTCAGCGGCTTTGCGCCCACGCTGCTCGACGGCGGCCGCCTCGGGCAGGACATCTTCATCCTGCTGGGCTTCGTGCTGCTGGGCCTGTCGTACGGCCAGGCGGCCGGCGCCGTGACCTCGAACTTCGAGCCCAAGTACCGCTACACCGGCGCCGCGCTCACGGCCGACCTGGCCTGGCTCATCGGTGCCGCCTTCGCGCCGCTGGTGGCGCTGGGGCTGTCGGCGAATTTCGGGCTGGCGTATGTGAGCGTCTACCTGCTGTCCGGCGCGGTCGGCACGCTGGCGGCGCTGGGGCTCAACCGGGCGCTGGTGCGCGACTGAAGAGGCGGATCGCAGCCGTTCATTCAAAAAAGGGGCCGTCGGCCCCTTTTTGCTTTCCGCCGCGCGGGCTTAGGATCGCCCCATGTTCACCGCCGCCATCTTCGACATGGACGGGCTGCTCATCGATTCGGAGCGGCCCATCATGGCCGCCTGGATCGAAGCGGCCCGCACGCTCGACATCGAGCTTTCGCACGCCCAGTACCTGCAATGCGTGGGGCTGGCCATGGCCGAGTCGAAGCAGATCCTTGCGGCGCTGCTCGGCGGCGCGGCCGCCTACCAGCACGCGGCCGCGCAAGTGACCGCCGCGCTGCAGCTGGAACGCGCCGACGGCGACGCCCGGCCGCTCTTTCCCATCAAGCCCGGCGCGGCCGAGCTGCTCACGGCCCTGCGCGGACGCGGCATACGCTGCGCGGTCGCCTCCTCGTCCGGGCGCGGCCAGATCGCGGCCTGCCTCGGCAGCCTCGACGTGCTCCATCACTTCGAGGCCTTCGCGGGCGGCGACGAGGTGGCGCGCGCCAAGCCCGATCCGGCGCTCTACCTGCTCGCGGCCGAGCGCCTGGGCGTCGATCCCGCGGAATGCGTGGCCTTCGAGGACAGCGAGAACGGCGCCAAGGCCGCGCTGGCGGCGGGCCTTCGGGTCGTGATCGTGCCGGACCTCAAGCACCCGCCTGCTGCGATCATCGAGCGGGCGTTCCATGTGCTCGACTCCCTGCATGAGGCCGTGGCACACGTGCCGCGATGGTTTCCCGGCCAGGTGATGCGCACATGATCAAGATCGGGACCCTCTGCCACGTGCTTGACAGCTGCCTCGCGTCGCCGATGACCGAGCGCGCGGTGGGGCGCATCGTGGAGGTGGTCTCGGCGCCCTACGAGGCGCCCAGCGAGCGCTACCTGCCCGGCACCTATTACGACGTGCTGTTCGAGGGCTGGACCTTCTACTGCCGCAGCGACAAGCTCGTGCCCATCTCCGATCCCGATGCGGATGTCGGCCACTGGGAGGACGAATTCATCGGCGTTCCCGCCGGCCCTCCGTCGAAAGCGCCTCAGAGCACTTCGTCGCGCAGCTGTGGAAACACCTTCGACACCTTGGCGAGCAGGTAGTCGCCGTAGCGGCCGCTGAAGGCGTGCACGTTGGCGCGGTCCCAGCGCTCGGCGCTGTCGTCGCGTGCCTCGGCACCCGCGAGCCCTTCGATGCGCTGCACGCGCGCCTCGAAGTTCGGATCGAAGAACAGCGGAAACGAGAGCCGGTCCCGGCCCGAGGTGTTGCGCTTCACGCGGTGCGGCGTCGACTTGTAGAGCCCGCCGGTCATGCGGTCGAGCATGTCGCCGATGTTGCAGACGAAGGCGCCTGGAACCGGCGGCGCATCGATCCAGCCGCCGGGCGTGTGCACCGCGAGGCCGCCCACGTCGTCCTGGTGCAGGATGGTGAGGAGGCCGTAGTCGGTGTGCTCGCCCACGCCCCATTGCACGTCCAGGCCCTCGGGCACGGGCTGGGAGGGATAGTTGAACAGGCGGAACAGGATCAGCGGGTCAGCCGTGTAGCGCTCGGCGAAATACGCGGCCGGCAGGCCGAGGCTCAGCGCGATGCCCTCCATCAGCCGGTGGCCCAGCTGCGTGACGGCCGCCATGTAGGCGAGGATGGTTTCGCGCAAACCCGGCACGTCGGGAAACAGGTTGGGCCCGTGCACCGGCGTCTTCGCCTGCACCAGCGGATGCGAGGCGGGCAGCTCGGTGCCGAGGTAGAGGCCTTCCTTCCAGTCGGGCCGGCCCGAGGTCAGCTCGCCGCCGAGCGGAAAGTAGCCGCGCCAGGCGCGCCCGCCGAGCGCCATGCGCCACTGCATCTTGGTTTCTTCGGGCAGCTCGAAGAAGCGGTGGCTCAGCTCTTCGAGGCGCCGCACCAGCGCCGCGTCGACGCCGTGGCCCGTGGCATAGAAGAAGCCGTGCGCGCGGCAGGCGGCGCCGATCTGCGCGGCCACGCCTGTGCGCTCGGGCGCGCCGGCCACGAGCGGGGCGACGTCGATCACGGGAAGCGTCTGTGTGTCGGTCATGGGCGTGGAGAGCATCTCATGCGCCGCGCGCGAAGGGCGAGCGGATGTCCGAAAGAAACTGCTGCGCGCGCGGATGCTGCGGCCGGTTGAAGAAGTCGTCGGGCGTCGCGCGTTCGAGCACCTTGCCCTCGTCCATGAAGAGCACGCGGTCGGCCACCTCGCGCGCAAAGCCCATCTCGTGCGTCACGCAGACCATGGTCATGCCGTCCCGCGTGAGGTCGCGCATCACGAGCAGCACCTCGCCCACCATCTCGGGGTCGAGCGCGCTGGTAGGTTCATCGAACAGCATCAGCGGCGGCTGCATGGCCAGGGCGCGCGCGATCGCCACGCGCTGCTGCTGGCCGCCCGAGAGTTCGCTCGGCCACGCATTCGCCTTGCCGGACAGGCCCACGCGCTGCAGCAGGGCCATGGCGCGCTCGTCGGCCTCCTTGCGCGAAAGGCCGTGCAGCTGCATTGGCGCCATCGTGCAGTTCTGCAGCACCGTGAGATGCGGAAACAGGTTGAACTGCTGGAACACGAAGCYGATGCGCGAGCGGAACGCATTCACGTCGGTGCCCGGCGCATGGATGTCCTTGCCGTCGATGAGGATGCGGCCCGACTGGATCGGCTCCAGCCGGTTGAAGGTGCGGATCAGCGTCGACTTGCCCGAGCCCGAAGGCCCGCACACGACCACCACTTCGCCCTTGCGGATGGTCTCGTCGATGTCGACCAGGGCGTGGTAGCTGCCGTACCACTTGTTGACGTTCTGGAGTTCGATCATGCGGATACCTTGGGAGCCGAGACGGCGCTGGCGGTGGACATGCCGCGCCGCGCGAGCCGGCGTTCGAGCCAGTAGGCGAAGCGTGACAGGCCGAAGCACAGGATGAAATAGGTCAGGCCCAGGATCAGGTAGATCTGCGCGGGCTTGGTGAACACCTGCGTGTTGATCTGCGTCGCGATGAACGACACCTCGGCCAGCCCGATGATGTAGCCGAGCGAGGTCTCCTTGATGGTCGAGACGAACTGGTTCACCAGCGAGGGCAGCATGCTGCGCAGCGCCTGCGGCAGCACCACCAGGCGCATCGCGCGGCCGTAGTCCAGGCCCAGCGCGCGGGCGGTTTCCATCTGGCCGCGCGGCAGGCCGTGGATGCCGGCGCGCACGATCTCGGCCAGGTAGGCCGCATCGAACACCACCAGCGCGATCAGCATGGTGGTGAACTGGTCGGTCTTGACGCCCGTGACGCTCGGCAGGAAGAAGTAGGCCCAGAAGATCACCATCAGCAAGGGAAGGCCGCGCACCACGAAGACGAAGCCCGTCACCGGCCAGCGCAGCCAGCGCCACGGGCTCACGCGCGCCAGGCCGAGCACGATGCCCAATGGCAGCGCGAGCACCAGGCCGCAGGAGGCGAGCAGCAGCGTGAGCACCAGTCCGCCGAGCGGCCCGTTCGGGTACTGCCCGATGAGGAAGTAGACCCAGTAGTCGTTGATGATCTGCAGCATCTGTTCGACGGCGCTAGATGGTTCTTACCGGGAACCGGTGGTGGTACCAGGTCGCCAGCCCCGTGATGGCCAGCGACACCGTCAGGTACGCCGCGCTCGCGAACGCGAACGACTCGAAGCTGCGGAAGCTCGCGCTCTCGACCTGCCCGGCCTGGTACATCAGCTCGGCCACGCCGATCACGGTGGCGATCGAGGTGTTCTTCCACAGGCTCAGCGTCTGCGAGATCAGCGGCGGCACCGTCACGCGCAGCGCCTGCGGCAGCACCACGCGGCGCATGGCGCCCAGGAAGCTGAAGCCCAGCGCGCGGCCGGCCTCGAGCTGCACCGTGGGAATCGCGCGGATGCCGCTGCGGATGTCCTCCGCCATGAAGGCGGCCGTGTAGAGCGACAGCGCGATGATGGCGCTGTAGGCCTCGATGTGGCCCGCATAGAGCCACTGCTTGATGCCCTCGGGCAGCAGCTCGGGCGCGCCGAARTACCAGAACAGCATGTGCGCGAGCAGCGGGATGTTGCGGATGGTCTCCACGTACGCAAAGCCGAGCCAGCGCAGCGGCGCGAGCGGCGAAAGGCGCAGCAGCGCCACCACCAGCGCGATCGGCAGCGCCAGCACGAGCGAGGCCGCGAGCAGCTGCAGCGACAGCCACAGGCCCGCGACCAGCATGTCGTGGTACTTGCCGGTCAAGAGCAGCGAATAGTCGAACAGGGGCATGGGGGGCGACAGTATCACTGCCGAGGACTGTTCAGAGGCCGCAAGCCCCCATCCCTGCCTTCCCCCGGAAGGGGAAGGAGAAATACCATGTCAGTCGATCTTGTCGCTCTCGAGCTTGAAGTCGCGCGTCTGGAAGCCCGAGGCGGTATTCGGCCCATACCACTTGACGAAGATCTTCTGCGCTTCGCCCGACTTCTCGAGCTCGCGCAGCGTGTCGTCCACCACGGCCTTGAGCGCGCTCTCGCCCTTCTTGATGCCGATGGCCAGCGCCTCGGTGCTCAGGTTCTGCTTGAGCACCACGTACTGGGCCTTCTGCGGGCCGAGCTTGGCGTAGCTGCGCAGCAGCGCGGCCTCGTCGTCCACGTAGCCCACGCCCTTGCCCTGCTGCAGCGCCTGGAAGGCCTGCTGGCTGGTGTCGAAGGTCACGACCTCGGCGGTGGGCACGGCCTTGCGGATGTTCGGCTCCTGCGTGCCGCCGCGGATGGTCAGCACCTTCTTGCCGGCGAGCTGCGGCACCTCGGTGATGCCGCTGTCCTTCTTCACGATGGCCTTCTGGCCGGTGACGAAGGTGGTCAGCGAGAAGTCGATCTGCGCCTCGCGCTCCTTGTTGTGCGTGAGGCCGGCCGCCACCAGGTCGACGTGGCCCTGCTGCAGCTCGGGAATGCGCGCGGCCACGGCAATCTGCTTGAGCACCGGCTTCACGCCGATCTTCTTGGCAATGGCGTTCACCAGGTCGACCTCGTAGCCGACGATCTGGCGCGTCTTCGGGTCGATGAAGGTCGCGGGCTCGTCGGTGCCGAGCACGCCGACCACGAGTTCGCCCTTCTTCTTGATGTCTGCGAGCTGGTCGGCATGGGCGGCGATGCCCGTCAGCAGGGTGGAGGCGGCGAGGGCCGCGGCAAGCAGGGTGTGGCGCATGGTTGTTCTCACTCCGGATGAAAAGACGAAGGGCTGGACCCTATCAACAAAACCCGCGATTATTAAATCCTCAATCGACATATGCATATGGCCTTGCCGGATCGGCCCTGGCACGGCCTGGGTTAAATTCGCGGCGCAAAAACCCGCGCCCCCGGCCCCCGCGGCATCCATCTTCAGCGAGCGAGCTCTTCATGATCATCAAACCGCGCGTGCGTGGCTTCATCTGCGTCACGACCCATCCTGCGGGCTGCGAGGCCAACGTCAGGCAGCAGATCGGCTATGTCAAGGCGAAGGGGCCGATTGCGGACGGGCCGAAGCGGGTGCTGGTCATCGGCGCATCGACCGGCTACGGCCTGGCCGCGCGCATCACCGCGGCCTTCGGCTGCGGCGCCGGCACGCTGGGCGTCTTCTTCGAGCGGCCCGGCAGCGAAAGCAAGCCCGGCTCGCCCGGCTGGTACAACACGGCCGCCTTCCACCGCGCCGCCGCGCAAGAGGGCCTCTACGCCAAGAGCATCAACGGCGACGGCTTCTCGGACGACGTGAAGCAGAAAACCATCGACGCCGTTCGCGAGGATCTCGGCCAGGTCGACCTCGTCGTCTACAGCCTGGCCGCGCCGCGGCGCACCCATCCGAAGACCGGCGAAGTCTTCAATTCGACGCTCAAGCCCATCGGCAAGGCCGTGAGCCTGCGCGGCCTCGACACCGACAACGAAGCCGTCAAGGACACCGTGCTCGAGCCCGCCACGCAGAAAGAGATCGACGACACCGTGGCCGTGATGGGCGGCGAAGACTGGCAGATGTGGATCGACGCGCTGCAGGCCGCCGGCGTGCTGGCCGATGGCGCGAAGACCACCGCCTTCACCTACCTAGGCGAGCGCATCACCCACGACATCTACTGGAACGGCTCCATCGGCGCCGCCAAGAAGGACCTCGACCAGAAGGTGCTCGGCATCCGCGCCGGGCTGGCTGCCAAGGGCGGCGATGCGCGCGTCTCGGTGCTGAAGGCGGTGGTCACGCAGGCGAGCTCGGCGATTCCGGTGATGCCGCTGTACCTGTCGCTGCTGTTCAAGGTGATGAAGGCCGAGGGCACGCACGAGGGCTGCATCGAGCAGGTGTACGGGCTTTTTGCCGACAGCCTCTGCGGCAGCGCGCCGCGCCTCGACGAGGAGGGCCGGCTGCGCGCGGACTACAAGGAACTGTCCCCGCAAGTGCAGGCGCGCGTGACGGCGCTCTGGCCGCAGGTCACGAGCCAGAACGTCCGTGAACTCACCGATCTCGCCGGCTACAAGGCGGAGTTCCTGCGCCTTTTCGGGTTCGGCATCGAAGGCGTGGACTACGAGGCCGACGTGAATCCCGACGTGGGAATTCCGAACCTCGTCCAGGCCTGACAGGCGCACAGAGGGATACTCCCGCCATGCAGATTCACGAAAAGCCTCCCGCAGACACTCCTTTCGAATGGATCGGGGGCGAACCCCGGGTGCAGGCGCTGGTCGATCGCTTCTACGACCTGATGGAGCTCGAACCGGCCTATGCGCAGCTGCGCGCGGTCCACGGCACCAGCCTCGACAACGCACGCCAGCGCCTCTTCTGGTTCCTGTGCGGCTGGCTCGGCGGCCCGCAGCACTACACCGACCGTTTCGGCCATCCGATGCTGCGCGCGCGGCATCTGCCGCAAAGCATCGGCGGCCACAGCATCGGCATCAAGGAGCGCGACCAGTGGCTGGCCTGCATGGACCAGGCCATGGG
>NZ_JBFTPJ010000101.1:0-9788 GCF_056398445.1 Variovorax sp. 01T439_2 | reverse complement strand
CCGCACCCAGGCCGTTGTCGCCGCACAGCGAGATGAAGTGCGTCTGCACCAGGCCGTTGGTGCTGAGGCCGCAGATGAAGAAGGTGGCCGCAAGGATCAGGAAGGTGCGGTTGGTCGACACTTCCTTCAGCACGCGGAAGGGCGTCGCAAAGTTCATGGCTGCGGCAGGTGCCGCCGGCGCCGCCGGCTGCGTGCCGGGCCGTTCGCCGTACGGCAGCAGGCCGAGGTCGGTGGGCCGGTTGCGCACCAGGCACAGCGCGAGCAGCGCGATCAGCACGCTGCCGATCACGATCGGCACGATGGYCGAGCGCCAGCCCCAGTGCTCGATCATCCAGGCCGCGAACGGCAGGAAGGCCAGTTGTCCCGTGGCCGAACTGGCCGTGAGCATGCCGATGACCAGCCCGCGCCGCGCAAAGAACCAGCGGTTGGCCACCACCGCGCCGAGCACCAGCGCCGTCATGCCCGTGCCCAGGCCCAGCATCAGGCTCCACAGCACGAAGAGCTGCCACAGCTGCGAAGCCATGGTGACCAGCGCCATGCCCAGCCCGACCAGCGCCAGGCCGGTGCAGATCACGGCCCGCAGGCCGTAGCGCTCCATCAGCACCGCGGCAAACGGCCCCATGAGCCCGAACAGCGCGAAGCGCAGGGCCAGCGCCGAGGAGATCTGCTCGGTGCTCCAGCCGAACTCCTTGCCCAGCGGCTGCAGCATGGCGCCCGGCAGGCCCAGCGCCGCCGACATGGTCAGCATGGTGAGAAAAGTGATCGCGGCGACGATCCAGCCGTAGTGGATGCCGCGGCGCTGCAGCCATGCGGAAACGGGGGTGGCGAACATGGGACCTCTGCTGTTGGATTGGATTGGGAGGAAAAATATGTTCCGCACGCGGCCGTTGCCGCGGCTTGGGTGTTCTTTGCGGGGTGGCTTCAGTCCTGGAGGTCCGGCGAGTCGTCCGTGCCCAGCAGCTCGAGCGATTCGTCGATGAGCTGGTGCAGCGCCAGCACGCGCTCCACGCCCAGGAGCGCATTGAGCTTCTGCTGCGCGGCTTTCCAGTGCAGCTGCGCTTCGCGCCACTTGGCTTCGCCCGCCGGTGTGAGCGCCACCAGGCGGCTGCGCGCATCGGCACCCGCGCTCTGCTCGATCCAGCCCGCGGCAATCAGCGGCTGCAGGTTGCGGCTCAAGGTGGAGGCCGTCATCCGCAGATCGGCCGCAAAATCGACAGGGCGCACCGGGCCGAGCCGCTTGAGGTTCGACAGCAGCGAATACTGCGTGGTCTTGAGGCCGCTCTGCGAGACCTCCGCGTCATAGTGCTGCGAGAGGCGCCGCATCAGCTGGCGCACCTTGAAGCTGGTGCAGCCGCGGGGTTTGGTCTGGATGTCCATGGTTTATCATTGTAGGTACAACCATTGCATATGCAACTTAATCGTCCCGCAATGCCCACAGGAGAAACACAGGAATGACGCAAGCCCCCTCCCAGCTCGAGGCCTGGATCGCCGAAGAACGCCGGGTTGCCGGCCGGCTCGAAAGCGGCCCCGGCCCCGGACTCGCCCGCCCCGAGCAGATCGCCGGCAAGACCGGGCTCGAGATGATGCAGGCCATGCTGAACGGGGACATTCCCTTTGCGGCCATCGCGAAGACGCTCGACTTCACGCTGCTGTCGGTGAGCCCCGGCGTGGCCGTTTTCCAGGGTACGCCGCTGGCCCAGCACCTGAACCCGCTCGGCACCATCCACGGCGGCTGGATTGCCACCGTGCTCGATTCGGCGCTGGGCTGCTCGGTCCACACCATGATGCCGCCCGGCCGCGCCTACACCACCGCCGAACTCAGCGTGAACTACGTGAAGGGCCTCACGCCCAAGGTGCAGCGGGTGCGCGCCGAAGGCAAGGTGATCCATTGCGGCCGGCAGCTCGCCACCGCCGAGGCGCGGCTCGTGGGCCCCGACGGCACGCTGTATGCGCACGCCACCACCACCTGCCTGGTGTTCGAGATCCCGTCGCCGCGCTGAACGCGATCGGCCCGCAGCCCATGCCCTCCTCCATCCCCCGCGACCCCACGCTCGCGCCGGCCTTCGAGGCCCTGCTCGCGGAGCGCTACAGCTGCCGCGGCTACCTGGCCGAGCCCGTCGCGCGCGAGACGATCGATGCCATCCTCCGGCTGGCGCAGCGCACCGCCTCGTGGTGCAACTCGCAGCCCTGGCAGGTGATCGTGGCCAGTGCCGCGGCCACCGAACGGCTGCGCCAAGCCTTCGATTCGGACGAAGCCGCGGCCGATGCCGCATTCGACATTGCACCGCCCGCGGAATACCGCGGCGTGTACCGCGAGCGCCGCCGCGAATGCGGCTTCCAGCTGTATGAAAGCGTGGGCGTGGCGCGCGGCGACCGCGAGGCCTCGCAACGGCAGGCGCAGGAGAACTTCAGGTTCTTTGGCGCCCCGCATGTGGCGCTCGTCACCACCGAGGCGCTGCTCGGCACCTATGGCGCGCTCGACTGCGGCGCCTATGTCAACAACTTCATGCTGGCGGCGCGCAGCCTGGGCGTGGCCAGCATCGCGCAGGCTGCCGTGGCCTCGCGCTCGAAGTTCCTGCATCGCTGGTTCGACATTCCGGACGATCGCCAGGTGGTCTGCGGCATCGCCTTCGGCTACGAGGACCCCTCGCACCCGGCCAACCGGTTCCGCACGTCGCGGGCGCCGCTGGCCCAGGTTTGCCAATGGGTGGATTAGCAATGTAAGTGCAAGGAGGTAAAAAACCGCCCCAAGGGCAGTGATAATGATTCTCATCGTCACCCTCGCGGTGGCGATGACTTTCCACAACACGTCTCTGCACCTGGAGGATCCTTCATGACCGACCGCCCCGGCGTCCAAGGCCGCGCCGCCCGCGCACTGATCGGCGTCACCGCCGCCTGGCTGGCTGCCGCCGCTGCCCTGCCCGCGCACGCTGCCAGCGATGAGCTCACGCTCTACACCACGCGCGAAGCCGCGCTGATCCAGCCCCTGATCTCGGCCTTCAGCGCGCAGAGCAAGATCAAGGTGAACACGGTGTTCGTGAAGGACGGCCTGCTCGAACGCGTCAAGGCCGAAGGCGCGCGCTCGCCGGCCGACGTGCTGATGACGGTGGACATCGGCAACCTGATGGACCTGGTCGATGGCGGCGTGACGCAGCCGGTGAAATCGGCTGCGCTCGAATCGGCCGTGCCCGCCAACCTGCGCGGCGCCGACGGCCAGTGGTTCGCGCTCTCGCTGCGCGCGCGCGTGCTCTACGCCGACAGGGACCAGCCGATCACCAGCTTCCGCTACGAAGACCTGGCCAACCCCAAATGGAAGGGCAAGGTCTGCATCCGCGCGGGCCAGCACCCCTACAACACGGCGCTGATCGCGGCCATGATCGCGCACGACGGCGAGGCCAAGACCGAGCAGTGGCTGCGCGGCGTCAAGGCCAACCTGGCCCGCAAGGCCACCGGCGGCGACCGCGACGTGGCGCGCGACATCCTGGGCGGCATCTGCGATATCGGCCTGGCCAACTCCTACTACGTCGGCCAGATGAAGAGCGCTGCGGCCGGCACCGACGCGCGCAAGTGGGGCGACGCCATCAAGGTGGTCCGCCCGACCTTTGCCGGCGCCAAGGGCGGCGGCACGCACGTCAACATCAGCGGCGCGGCCGTGGCCAAGAACGCGCCGCAGCGCGCCAACGCGGTCAAGCTGCTCGAGTTCCTGGTGTCGGAGCCGGCGCAGGCGCTCTACGCACAGGCCAACTACGAATATCCGGTGCGCAAGGGCGTGGCGCTCGATCCGATCATCGGAGAGACCATCGGCGAGCTGAAGGCCGACCCGCTGCCGGTGGCCGAGATTGCCAAGTACCGCAAGCAGGCCAGCGCGCTGGTCGACAAGGTCGGGTTCGACCAGTAATGTTGCTCGCCCCCA
This sequence comes from Variovorax sp. 01T439_2, assembly GCF_056398445.1. Classification (NCBI taxonomy): domain Bacteria; kingdom Pseudomonadati; phylum Pseudomonadota; class Betaproteobacteria; order Burkholderiales; family Comamonadaceae; genus Variovorax; species Variovorax sp. 01T439_2. The sequence goes on along the minus strand of NZ_JBFTPJ010000101.1, from coordinate 5,875 downwards.
GGGGAGCAATGAAAGGCCTGTGTTTCGCATGAGCTTCGGCGGTTTGCAGGCGGCGGGGCCGATCTGGCGCTGGGCCTCGTTCGGGATCGCCATCGGCGTGCTCGCGCCGGTGCTCATGCTCGGCTGGCTCGCCTTCGGCTCGGGCGTCGCGCACTGGGGGCCGCTGTTCGCGCACGTGCTGCCGCAGGCCGCGCTCAACACGGCCTTGCTTCTCATGGGCGTCGGTGCGCTGGTGCTGCTGATCGGCACCGGCTGCGCATGGCTCGTGACGGCCTGCGACTTTCCGGGGCGCGGCGTGCTGAACTGGGCGCTGCTGCTGCCGCTCGCAATGCCGACCTACATCGTCGCCTTTGCCTACCTGGACCTGCTGCATCCGATCGGTCCGGTGCAGGGTGCGATCCGCTGGGCGCTGGGCTTCGACAGCCCGCGCCAGTTCCGCCTGCCGGACCTGCGCTCGATGCCGGGTGCGATCTTCGTGCTCGGCTTCGTGCTCTACCCCTACGTCTACATGACGGCGCGTGCCATGTTCATGACGCAGCCCGCGCACCTGATGGAAGCGGCGCGCACGCTGGGCGAAAGCCGGCGCGGCGCCTTCTTTCGCGTGGCGCTGCCGCTGGCGCGGCCGGCGCTCGCAGTGGGCCTGAGCCTGGCGCTGCTCGAAACGCTCAATGACATCGGCGCCTCCGAATTCCTGGGCGTGAACACGCTCACGGTGGCGGTCTACACCACCTGGATCACGCGCTCCGACCTGGCCGGTGCGGCGCAGATCGCCTGCGCCATGCTGTTCGTGGTGGTCGCGCTGGTCTGGCTCGAACGCAACGGGCGCCGGCACCAGCGCTTCGGCTCGGCGCAGCGCATGCGCGCCATGCAGCCGCGGCGCCTGCACGGCGGCGCCGCCTGGCTCGCCACCGCCACCGCGTCGCTGCCGGTGCTGATCGGCTTCGTGGCGCCCGCGCTCTACCTGGTCTGGGAAAGCGCCAAGCGGCTGCGCCAGGGCGGCGGCGTGTCGCAAGGGCTGCTCGCCAGCCTCGGCAACACGGTCACGCTGGCCGCCGGCGTCACGGTGGCAGCGGTGGCCGCGGGGCTGGTGGTGGCCTGGGCCACGCGCAGCCAGGGATCGCGCCCGAACCGCGCGCGCTGGCAGGCGCGCGCGGCCACGCTGGGCTATGCGCTGCCCGGCACCGTGCTCGCCATTGGCCTGCTCACGCCGGCGCTCGCTTTCGACGCCGCGCTGGCCGGCATGCTCGGCCTGCAGGGCCTGCCGCTCATGGGCGCGGGCATCGTGCTGGTGGTGGCCTGCGCGATCCGCTTCCTTGCCATGCCGGTCGGCGGCATCGAGGCCGGGCTCGCGCGCATTCCGCCCGCCATCGAGCAGGCTTCGCGGCTGCTGGGCGAAACCAGCGGCGGCACGCTCCGGCGCGTGCACCTGCCGCTGCTGCAGCCCGCCATTGCCACGGGCGCGCTGCTGGTCTTCGTCGATGCCATGAAGGAACTGCCGGCCACGCTGCTGCTGCGGCCGGCCAATTTCGACACGCTGGCCACCTGGCTCTATGCCGAGGCCGCCCGCGGCACGTATGAAGAAGGCGCGATTGCCGCGCTCGCCATCGTGGCGGCCGGCCTGCTGCCGGTGGTGCTGCTGGCGCGCAACCAACTGGGCACGCCAGCCGCAGAGACACAATGAGTTCCCCTCTTTCCATCGAATCGATCCAACTCGCCTACGAAACGCCGCGCGGCCTGCATGCCGTGGTCAACGACTTTTCGCTTTCGCTGCGCGCCGGCGAGATCGCCTGCCTGTTCGGCCCCTCGGGCTGCGGCAAGACCACGGTGCTGCGGGCGATCGCGGGCTTCGAGCCGCTGCGCGCGGGCGCCATCCGGCTTGGCGACGTGCTGCTCTCCTCCACCCAGGTGCACCTGCCGCCCGAGCAGCGGCGCGTGGGCATGATGTTCCAGGAGTACGCGCTGTTTCCCCATCTCTCGGCCAGCCGGAACGTGGCCTTCGGCCTGCGCCGCTCGAGCCGTGCGCAGCAGCAGGCCCGCGTGGCCGAGATGCTGGCGCTGGTGGGCCTGGCCGATGCCGGCGAGCGCTTTCCGCATGAACTGTCGGGCGGGCAGCAGCAACGCATTGCGCTCGCCCGCGCACTGGCGCCTTCGCCCGAACTGCTGCTGCTCGATGAGCCGTTCTCCAACCTCGACGGCGGCACGCGCGAGCGCCTCACGGCCGAGGTGCGCGGCATCCTCCGGCGCGCCGGGCAGACCGCGATCCTGGTCACCCACAACGAGGCCGAGGCCCATGCCATGGCCGACCGCATCGGCGTGATGCACGGCGGCCGCATCACGCACTGGCTGGACACCACTGCCAAATAGCACAGGGCGCCCGTTCGGCGAATGGGCTTTTCGGGAAAAGGTTGTTCGGGGCCGCAAGAATTGCCGCGGTCCCAACTGCAACTTTTCCGGAGCGCCMACGCCATGTCCAACAAGCCCCTCACCCTCGTCAGCCACCTGTTGTGCCCCTATGTGCAGCGCGCCGCCATCGCGCTGGCCGAAAAGAACGTGCCCTTCGAGCGCGTGGTGATCGACCTGGCGAACAAGCCGGACTGGTTCGTTGCCATCTCGCCCCTGGGCAAGGTGCCGCTGCTGCGGCTTCAGCGGCCCGACGGCAGCGAAGCAGTGCTGTTCGAGAGCAATGTGATCTGCGAGTACCTCGAAGAAACCCAGCCCGGCCCGCGCCTGCATCCCGAAGATCCGCTCACCCGCGCCGAGCATCGCGCATGGATGGAGTTCGGCTCGGCCATCCTGGGCGACCTGTGGGGCTACGAGACCACGCGCGACGCCGAAGTGTTCGAGCAGAAGCGCCTGGCCCTTGCCGCCAAGTTCGAGCGCGTCGAAGCCGCGCTGGGCGCCGGCCCCTACTTTGCAGGCAAGAACTTCAGCCTGGTCGACGCGGTGTTCGCGCCGATCTTTCGCTACTTCGAGGTGTTCGATGAGATCAGCAACTCGCACATCTTCGATGCCCTGCCCAAGGTGAATGCGTGGCGCAAGGCACTGGCGGCGCGGCCGAGCGTGCAGAGCGCGGTGGTGCCGGAGTATCCGCAGCACCTGCGCGAATTCCTGCGCAAGCACGAGGCGCACTTGCTCGCGCTCGCCTAGCGCCGACAATGGAATTCTTCCCCCCGCAACAACAGAGATCCCACGAGATGCGACTCCTCCACACCATGCTGCGCGTCGGCAACCTCCAGCGTTCGATCGATTTCTATACCCAGGTGCTTGGCATGAGCCTGCTGCGCACCTCGGAGAACCCCGAGTACAAATACAGCCTCGCCTTCGTCGGCTACGGCGGCGGCAACCCCGGGCAGGCCGAGATCGAGCTCACCTACAACTGGGGCACCGAAAGCTACGAACTCGGCACGGCCTACGGCCACATCGCGCTCGGCGTGCCCGACGCCTACGCGGCCTGCGAAAAGATCAAGGCCGCCGGCGGCAACGTCACGCGCGAAGCCGGGCCCGTGAAGGGCGGCACCACCGTGATCGCCTTCGTGACCGATCCCGACGGCTACAAGATCGAGCTCATCCAGGACAAGGCAAAGGCTTCCGGCGACAGCAGCCCTGCCGGTTCGGACGCCCTGCGCGCGTCCTAGCCAGGCCACCGCGGCGCCCGCGCCCGGCGCCGCCATCAGCGCTTCGCGGCCGCTGAATTGAGGATACAAATGATCACCTTTTAAAGGCGATCGGCATATTCTTTGCTGGTATTTTCAAGGGGTAGTGCTGATGCAGGACGCATCACATTCTGATACCCGGAATCGCGATCGAAGAGCTTCACAGTTCAGCAAGATCGTCCATTCGGACGCGGCGCCGAATGCTCCTTATTCCTTGAACTATTTTCTACATGAGCGCTTTCTTCCAAGCGGAATGAAAATTGACGATTCTGAGCATACGCGGCAAGCCTATTGATCCGGCCATATCGCTGATCATCTTTTTCTTTTCCGCCCTGATCGTCGGCGTCATTCCGTTTCTCTACCACGACACGGCGGCCCAGAATTTTCCGGACGAAGAAACGCTATTGAGTTTCTTCGGCGCCGATTTGTGCCAGCTCACCTCCACCACGATCGAGGAAAGAAACTCCTACGCCTGCAGCGCATTCCTGCTGGAGTCGGCCGGGCTCAGCGCCAAGACGGCGCCCATTGCCGGCGCCTTTTTGAGCGTCACGCTCACCGTCATCCCCATACTGCAATTCAGCCGAATTCCCCTTGGCGTATTTTTCGTCTCGCTCGGCTGGGGATTCATCAGGGCCATTTTCCTTTCGGTGCTTTCCAAGGACATGCTGTCGGCCTGCGTGGTGCTGCTTTCGGTGATGGCGGCGCAGCACAGCGGGTTCGGGCTGACGTGGTTCCTGTCGTCGACGATCTACGGCTGGGTGGTCAGAAAGTATTGGCTGCTGGTCAGCGCCGTCTGGCTCGGGCTGCGCTTGATAAGAAAGCAGCTCACCGTATTCAGGCTCCTGGTCATCATCGTCCTGGTCTATATCGCGCTCGCGCTGACCTTCCAGATCGCACTTGGCGCCACCCTGGACTTTGCCCGCGCAACGGTCAATGAGAACCGGGATGTCGGTGCCGAAGGATCGCGGACGGTCATCGAGGCGGTCATCGCTTCCGACAATGCGCTGCTGCAGGCGCTCAACGCCACGATCACCTTCTTCCGCCTGGCTTTTCCGCTCGAGCTTCTGCGCTTTGGCTCGGTCAGCCAATTGGCGTTCATCTCGATCATGCCTTTCACGTTCGTGTGGATGGTGAAAGTCATCGTCGAGGGCGCGAAGTCGGGCAACAGGAACCTGATCCAGGCCGGCAAGGTGGCCCTTGCGCCTTTGTCCTTCCTCATCATCGAGGGGGTGTTCGAGCCTGACTTCGGCTCGTTTGCGCGCCACTTCGCCATTGTGAGTCCGCTCGTCTTTTCGGCCATGGCGCTGGCGCAGAAAACCGAGCTGGCCGAAAAAAGGCTGCTGCGGCGCAGGCAGGCCGCCGCCATTTCGAGCAACCCGCTCTTTGTCCGCCCTACCCGTCAGGATCGAATTTCGTGAAATCCCAATCCATTGCGGTGGACCAGCCACAGTACGTCGAATCCATTCAGGCAGGCCGAGGCATTGCCGCGCTGCTGGTCGTGATTCACCACGCGGCGCAGAAAGCCCATGCGCTTTCCGGCGGCGCCATTCCGCTGTTCGATTTCGGGATCATCGGGGTCGATATCTTCTTCATGATCAGCGGCTTCATCATCTACTTTGTCACGGCCAACAAGACCATGACCCACGTGGAATTCATGGAGAAGCGGATCATCCGTGTGTTTCCCCTTTATTGGGGACTGTCCTTGCTGGCGTTGGTGGTCTTCATGCTTGCGCCGAAGCTGATCAACAGCAATGCGCAGGAGCCCACCGACATTGCCGCGTCATTCTTCTTGTGGCCCACGTCCGCCCCGTACCTGGTCAACAACGGATGGACGCTCACCTACGAAATCATTTTCTACGGCTTGTGGGCGCTGGTCGCATTGCCGACCGCCAGGCCAAGGAACGCCTATCTCGCGTGCCTGGTATTGGCCGCGGCATCGTTCATTGGATTGCTTTCCGGCCTCGACTACAAGGTCATGAATTTTTCATTGTTCCTGGAGTTCGCATTCGGCGTGGCCATTGGCGTTGCGTTCAAGAAAGGGCTGATCCGGCAGAGCACGCCGGTGTCCATCGTCCTGATGGCCGCCGGGGCATTTCTTGCGCACCTGGCCATTTCGGAAGGTCTTGGCAGCAGCGAACTCCGGGGATTTGCGCTGGCAATTCCCTCCGCAATGATTTTCTTCGGATTGATATCGCTCGGGGCGTTCTGGGCCAGGCTGCGCG
>NZ_JBFTPJ010000100.1:0-9810 GCF_056398445.1 Variovorax sp. 01T439_2 | reverse complement strand
ACCAGCGCGTGACCGAGGAGCTGATCGACCAGCTCGGCGAAGGCACCACGGTGGCCAGCCGCGTCAACGACGAGCCGGGCCTGTGGATCGGCTTCACCATCGAGAGCGACACCTACTGGCTGCTGCTCGACCCGACCCGCTTCAGCCGCGTGGGCGGACGCACCTGGCTGGTCTGGCTCAGCACCGCCATGGCGCTGTCGCTGGCCGGCGCGGCGCTGATCACGCGGCTCATCAACCTGCCGCTCAAGCAGCTGTCGCGCGCCACCATGCAGGTGCGCGAAGGCGAATACGAGGCGCACCGGCTCGACGAGAGCGCCCGCACCAACGAGATCCGCGCGGTCAACATCGGCTTCAACCGCATGGCCGACCAGCTCGCCAAGATCGAGCAGGACCGCGCCATCATGCTGGCCGGCATCTCGCACGACCTGCGTACGCCGCTCGCGCGGCTGCGGCTCGAAACCGAGATGAGCGTGTCCGACGAGGACGCGCGCGACCACATGGCGGCCGATATCGCCCAGCTCGACGCCATCATCGACAAGTTCCTCGACTACGCGCGCCCCGACCATGTCGACCCCAAGCCCGTGCTGCTGCGCGACGTGGTCGATGCCTGCACCTACGCCGTGCAGGACTACGAAGAGATGAACATCCGCGTCGACGTGCCGCCCGACCTGCGCGTGCTGGGCGACGAGGTCGAGCTCACGCGCGTGATCTCCAACCTGGTGGAGAACGCGCGGCGCTACGGCAAGACACCCTCCACCGGCATTGCCGACGTGGTGATCCAGGCGCAGTCGAACAACGACGCGGTGCTGATCAAGGTGCGCGACCACGGCGCGGGCGTCGAGCCCGCCCTGCTCTCGCAGCTGACCAAGCCCTTCTTCCGCGGCGACGTGGCGCGCACCTCGGCGGCCGGCGCCGGGCTCGGCCTGTCGATCGTGGCAAAGAACATCGAGCGCATGGGCGGCACCTTTGCGCTCACCAGCACGCCCGGGCGCGGCCTGGCGGCGCACATCCGCATGCCGCGCGCCATGCCCGAGCCGAGGCCGGCGGCGGAAGCGCAGCAGGGCCGGCGGGCCTGAGTCGATCAGCCCTGGCGGTGCAGCAGCACCACCGCGCGCGCTTCCATCGCGCGGCCTTCGCCGACCGGGCCGAGCTTTTCGGCCGTCTTGGCCTTCACGTTGACCTGCTCGGGCGCGAGGCCCAGCACCTGGGCGATGCGCTGGCACATGGCGGGGATGTGCGGCGCCAGCTTGGGCGCCTGCGCAATCACCGTGCTGTCGACGTTGCCGATCTCCCAGCCCGCGGCGCGCACGCGGCGTGCCGCTTCGCCGAGCAGCACGGCCGAATCGGCGCCGCGAAACTGCGCCTCGGTGTCGGGAAAATGCCGGCCGATGTCGCCCAGGCCCGCCGCACCGAACAAGGCGTCGGTGATGGCATGCAGCAGCACGTCGGCGTCCGAATGCCCCAGCAGGCCGGTGGTGTGCGGAACCTCCACGCCGCCGAGGATGAGCTTGCGCCCCGCCACCAGCTGGTGAACGTCCCAGCCCTCGCCCACGCGGATGTTGAACGCGGCCGTCATGCGATGGCCTTTCGGCGGCCGAGCAGCACCGCCTCGGCCAGGGCGAAGTCCTCGGGAAAGGTCACCTTGAAGTTCTGCGCGCTGCCCGGCACCAGCAAGGGCGACAGGCCGATGGCCTCGATGGCGCCGGCCTCGTCGGTCACCGCGTCGCCCGCCCGCTCCAGCGCATCGAGCAGCATGCCGATGCGGAACATCTGCGGCGTCTGGGCCAGCCACTTGTCGGCCCGCGAAAGAGTCTGGGAGACGCGGCTGTCGGCCGAGGAGGCCTTCAGCGTGTCGGCCAGCCGCTGCGCCAGCAGCCCGCCGACGGCGTCGTGCTCGCAGGCCGCGATCAGCGCCTCGATCTGGCTCGAGGTGACGAGGCAGCGCGCCGCATCGTGCACCAGCACCCAGTCATGCGCCCCGGCGCCCTTCTGCCGTAGCGCCGCGAGACCGTTGCGCACCGTGGCGGCGCGCGTGACGCCTCCCACGCGCAGCAGGAATTCGTTGTCGGCCGGAAAGCGCGGCAGTGCGGTCTGAACCTCGCGGTCGTCCGGCGACACCACCACCGCCAGCCCGGCAAAGCGCCCCGCCAGCGCGCGGAACGCAGCCACCGTGTGGGCCACCATCGACGATCCCGCCAGCCGCTGGTATTGCTTGGGCTGGGCGCCACCTGCACGGTGGCCGAAGCCGGCGCAGGGAATCAGCACGAAAAATCGGGAAGAAGACATGGGGTGCGGCACGGGCCAGGGGCCGGCAAGCGGATAAGGGGCCGCCATTCTAGAATCGACCGTCTCATACACCCCTCGCCCCCAGCGCGGGGTGTTCTGCATTTTCTAAGCGTTCCATGGACCTCCCCCACCTCACGGCGGGCAAGCGATTCACGCTGCCGCGTCCTCCTTTGTCGGCCGATGCGCTGCTGCTGGCGCAGCTGGGCATGCGTGAGAAGGCCGCGGGCCGCGCCACCGCGATGTTCACGGCCGATGCCAACGACGCGCAGCGGCTGATCGACGAGATCGCCTTCTTCGCGCCCGAGCTGCGCTGCGCCCTGTTCCCCGACTGGGAAACGCTGCCCTACGACAGCTTTTCCCCGCACCAGGACCTGATCAGCGAGCGCCTGGCCACGCTCTGGCGCATCAGCCAGAAAGAGGCCGACGTGGTGCTGGTGCCCGCCACCACCGCGCTCTACCGGCTCGCGCCGCCGGCCTTCCTGGCCGGCTACACCTTCCACTTCAAGGCCAAGCAGAAGCTCGAGGAATCCAAGCTCAAGGCCCAGCTCACGCTGGCCGGCTACAGCCACGTGACACAGGTGGTGAGCCCGGGCGAATACGCGGTGCGCGGCGGCCTGATCGACCTCTTTCCGATGGGCTCGCCCGTGCCCTTCCGCGTCGACCTGTTCGACGACGAGATCGACTCGATCCGCACCTTCGACCCCGACACCCAGCGCAGCCTCTATCCGGTGCCCGAAGTGCGGCTGCTGCCCGGCCGCGAGTTCCCGATGGACGACGACGCCCGCGCGCGCTTTCGCAGCCGCTGGCGCGAACTGCTCGAAGGCGACCCGACCAAGAGCCGCATCTACAAGGACATGGGCAACGGCGTGGCCACCGCCGGCATCGAGTACTACCTGCCGCTGTTCTTCGACGAGACGGCCACGGTGTTCGACTACCTGGGCGCGGACGCCACCGTGGTGCTGCACGGCGACCTGGAGCCCGCGTTCCAGCATTTCTGGCAGGACACGAGCGAGCGCTACCGCCTGGTGCGCGGCGACCCCGAACGCCCGGCGCTGCCGCCCGAGGCGCTGTTCCTGAGCGCCGAGCAGTTCTACCAGCGCGCCAAGCCGCATGCGCAGCTCGCCATCCGCGGAAACGCCGGCGGCGGCGACATTGCCACCGACACGCCCTACGCCGAGTTCGACAGGCTGCCGCCCTTTGCCGTGGTGCGCGGCGCCGAAGACCCATTGGTCGGCCTCAAGGCCCACATCAAGGCCACGCCCCACCGCGTGCTGCTGATCGCCGAAAGCGAAGGCCGGCGCGAGAGCCTGCTCGACTTCCTGCGCGCCAGCGGCGTGAGCCCGCCGGCCTTCGATTCGCTGGCCGAGTTCGAAGCCTCGGCCGACGAGAAGATCGGCATCGCCACCGCCGCGCTGGCCTCGGGCTTTGCCTGGCGCGAGCAGGGCATCGACTTCGTCACCGAGACCGAGCTCTTCGCCACCGCCCCCACCACGCGCCGGCGCAACAAGAAGCAGGAACAGGTCAGCGACGTCGAAGCGCTGATCAAGGACCTGTCCGAGCTCAACGTGGGCGACCCGGTGGTCCACACCGCGCACGGCATCGGACGCTACCGCGGCCTGATCCACATGGACCTGGGCCAGGGCACCGATGCCGAAGGCAAGCCGCTCTTGCAGGAAATGCTGCACCTGGAGTACGCCGACAAGGCGACGCTCTACGTGCCGGTCTCGCAGCTGCACCAGATCAGCCGCTACACCGGCGTCAGCGCCGACGAGGCGCCGCTGCACAAGCTGGGCTCCGGCCAGTGGGAAAAGGCCAAGCGCAAGGCGGCCGAGCAGGTGCGCGACTCGGCCGCCGAGCTGCTCAACATTTATGCCCGCCGCGCCGCGCGGCAGGGCCATGCCTTCCGCTACTCGGCCGCCGACTACGAAGTGTTCGCCAACGACTTCGGCTTCCAGGAAACCGCCGACCAGAAGGCCGCGATCCACGCCGTGGTGCAGGACATGATCTCGCCCCAGCCGATGGACCGCCTGGTCTGCGGCGACGTGGGCTTCGGCAAGACCGAGGTGGCGCTGCGCGCCGCCTTCATCGCGATCACCGGCGGCAAGCAGGTGGCCTTCCTCGCGCCCACCACGCTGCTGGCCGAGCAGCACTACCAGACGCTGGTCGACCGCTTCGCCAAGTGGCCGGTCAAGGTGGCCGAGATGAGCCGCTTCCGCTCGGCCAAGGAGATCACCGCGGCGGCCAAGGGCCTGGCCGAAGGCACGGTCGACATCGTGGTCGGCACGCACAAGCTGCTCTCGCAATCGGTCAAGTTCAAGAACCTGGGCCTGCTCATCATCGACGAGGAGCACCGCTTCGGCGTGCGCCACAAGGAGGCGATGAAGGCCATGCGCGCCGAGGTCGACGTGCTCACGCTCACCGCCACGCCGATTCCGCGCACGCTGGGCATGGCGCTCGAGGGTCTGCGCGACCTGAGCGTGATCGCGACCGCGCCGCAGCGGCGCCTCGCCATCAAGACCTTCGTGCGCAACGAGGGCACGGGCGTGATCCGCGAAGCCGTGCTGCGCGAACTGAAGCGCGGCGGGCAGGTGTACTTCCTGCACAACGAGGTCGAGACCATCGWGAACCGGCGCCAGAAACTCGAAGAGATTCTTCCCGAGGCCCGTATCGCCGTGGCCCACGGCCAGATGCCCGAGCGCGAGCTCGAGCGCGTGATGCGCGACTTCGTGGCGCAGCGCTACAACCTCCTGCTGTGCTCGACCATCATCGAGACCGGCATCGACGTGCCGACCGCCAACACCATCGTGATGAGCCGCGCCGACAAGTTCGGCCTCGCGCAGCTGCACCAGCTGCGCGGCCGTGTCGGGCGCTCGCACCACCAGGCCTATGCCTACCTGATGGTGCCGGACACCGAGGGTCTGACCAAGCAGGCGGCGCAGCGGCTCGACGCCATCCAGCAGATGGAAGAACTGGGCTCGGGCTTCTATCTTGCGATGCACGACCTGGAAATCCGCGGCACGGGCGAAGTGCTGGGCGAGAACCAGAGCGGCAACATGATGGAGATCGGCTTCCAGCTCTACAACGAGATGCTGAGCGAGGCCGTGCGCGCGCTCAAGGCCGGGCAGGAGCCCGACCTGCTCGCGCCGCTGTCGGTCACCACCGAGATCAACCTGCACGCGCCCGCCCTCCTGCCCGACGACTACTGCGGCGACGTGCACCTGCGCCTGTCGTTCTACAAGAAGCTGGCCACCGCGAAGACGCCCGAGCAGATCGACACCCTGCTCGAAGAAATCGTCGACCGCTTCGGCAAGCTGCCGCCGCAGGCGCAGACGCTGATCGACACGCACCGGCTGCGCGTGCTCGCACGGCCGTACGGCGTGGTGAAGGTGGATGCGGCGCCGGGCGTGATCCACATCACGTTCAAGAAAGACCCGCCGGTCGACTCGATGGCCATCATCCATCTGATCCAGAAGAACAAGCACATCAAGCTCGCGGGCAACGAGAAGCTGCGCATCGAGCGCGAGCTGAAAGAGCCCAAGGAGCGTGCGCAAATGGTGCGCGACGTGCTGCGCAGCCTCGGACAACCGATCGTCAAGGAACCCGCCCCCGCATGAGCGCAATCACAGAAATCTCCCCCGGCCTCGTCATCCAGCGCGTGAAGCCGCCGCTGAAGCTGGCCGACTTCAAGCTGATCGCGTTCGACATGGACTCGACGCTGATCAACATCGAATGCATCGACGAAATCGCCGACGCGGTCGGCAAGAAAGCCGAGGTGGCCGCGATCACCGAAGCCACGATGCGCGGCGAGATCAAGGACTTCAAGGAAAGCCTGCGGCGGCGCGTGGCGCTGCTGAAGGGCGTGCCGGTCGAGGCGCTGCAGCAGGTCTACGACGAGCGGCTGAAGCTCAATCCGGGCGCGGCGGAACTGGTGGCGGCCTGCAAGGCGGCCGGCCTCAAGGTGCTGCTGGTGTCGGGCGGCTTCACCTTCTTTGCGAACCGCGTGAAGGACCGCCTGGGCATTGACTTCGCACGCTCCAACCTGCTCGACGAGGCCGATGGCAAGCTCACCGGCCAGGTGGTGCAGCAAAGCTGGGGCGACATCTGCGACGGCGCCGAGAAGCGCCGCACGCTGCTCGAGGTTGCATCCCTGCTCGGCATTTCTCCGCAGGAAGCCATTGCCGTGGGCGATGGCGCGAACGACCTGCCGATGATGGGCGAAGCCGGCCTCTCCGTGGCCTACCACGCCAAGCCGAAGGTGCGCGAGCAGGCCATGGTGGCGATCAACGAAGGCGGGCTTGAGCGGCTGTTGGAGCTTCTGGAGTGACTCTTTGCCTCGCGTTGTGTTTGACGTGATTTGTTCAGGGCGCTGGTTGATCAGCGGCACACCGGCAGCGTGCCCTGGTGCACAGGGCATCGGGTGCTCCCCGCAGCGAAATCAAGGAGGAGGCCGCAGGCCGGGGGACATTCGCGGAGGGGAGTACCCGGTGGCCTGTGCATGCACCCCGAAAAACCGCCCGAACCAACCCACGCACATCAAAAACACAAGCATCCCGCAACAATCAGCTTGATGGAGACATGACATGACCGACACCACCGCCCCCCTCTACCGCGCCGAGGCGCTCCAGGACTACGCCAGCGCCCTGCTGCAGAAGGCCGGCCTCGCCGCTCCGATGGCCGACAGCGTCGCGCGCACCCTGGTCGAAGGCGACCTGCTGGGCCACGACACGCACGGTCTCGTGCTGCTGGCCGGCTATGTGAAGGAACTCGAATCCGGCGGCATGACGCGGGAAGGCGCGCCCGAGGTGCTGTCGGACCGCCCGGCCGCCGTGCTCTGGGACGGCAAGCGCCTGCCCGGCCCCTGGCTCATGGACCAGGGCATGGACCTGCTGGTTCCACGCGCCCGCGAACTCGGCACCGCCTCGCTCGTCATCCGCCGCAGCCACCACATCGCCTGCCTCGCCGTCTACATGCTGCGCGCGCTCGAGGAAGACATGCTGATGCTGCTCGCCTGCTCCGACCCCAACACCGCCAGCGTCGCGCCCTTCGGCGGCACGCAGGCCGTGTTCACGCCGAATCCGCTGGCCATGGGCTTTCCGCTCTCGCAAGGCGGCGTGATGGTCGACATCTCGGCCTCCATCACCACCAACGGCATGAGCAACCGCAAGCGCGCCGCCGGCGAAACCTTTGCGGAGGAATGGCTGATCGACGCCGCCGGCAAGCCGTCGAACAACCCGCAGGTGCTGTTCGACCAGCCGCCCGGCACGCTGCTGCCCGCGGGCGGACTGAGCCATGGGCACAAGGGCTACGGCATGGCGCTGCTGGTCGAGACGCTGACGGCCGGCCTCGCCGGACATGGCCGGGCCGATCCGCCCGAGGGCTGGGGCGCGACGGTGCACGTCACGCTGCACGATCTGCATGCCTTCGGCGGCAAGGAAGCCTTCCTGCGCCAGATGGACCATGTGGCGGCGCAGTGCCGCAACAACAGGCCGATCGATCCGGCCAGGCCCGTGCGGCTGCCGGGCGAAGGCGGCCTGAAGCGCCGCGATGCGCAGTCGAAGAACGGGGTGCGCCTGCACCCGTCGATCGCGCGGTCGCTGCAGGATGCGGAGCAGCGCCACGGCCTGCGCCTTGCGCAGGCGCTGCTCTGAGATAGCGGGCTAGATTTCTTCGGGCGGCTCTTCTTGCGCCGGCTCCCCGGCTGCGCGCGGCTTGCGCTTGCCGGGCTTGGCGACGACCTCGACGTAGAACTGCTTGCCGCCTTCCTTGGCGATGCCGTCGATCAGGCCCGTGATGGCCGACAGGTGCACGGCCTCGGCGGTTTCTTCGGAGGTGCCGAACCTGCAGTCGAAGTCCCAGAAGTCCGCGCCTTCTGGCAGGACGCGGCGGCGCTCGCGCTTGATGTACTTGCGGATCTCGTGCTTGATGGCTTCGAGGAGTCGGTCGGGGTGCTTGCCCTCGACCTGAAGCTGAAAGGTTTTTCTCATGGTCGATCCTAACCCGCGGCCTGTGTACAGTCGGCGGTGGTTCAAACGAAAGCAGGTGAAGACATGGCGCGCGCAAACGACTGGGCAAGCAAGGTGATGGCATTGGTCAACGGCGGCAACGCATCGGCGGCCATCGCGCAGATCAAGGTCGCACCCTCGGTCAAGGACCTGAAGGCGCTGCAGACCATCATGACGCTATCGAAAATGAAAGGCCGCTATCCGAACGTGGATGCGGCCATTGCGGACAACCTCGCGCTGCTGGCGGCGCCGCGCCTGCACCGCTCGCCCTGAGCCGGGAGGCCTACAGGGCCTGGCCCAGGCGCTTCACGCCCTCTTCGATCTTGGCCACGTCGGCCGTCGCAAAGCTCAGGCGCAGCGTCGCGACATCGGGCTTCTCCGCAAAGAACGGCGCCCCGGGCACGAAGGCCACGAGCTTCTCGATGGCGCGCTTGGCCAATTCGTTGGCATCGGCCAGCTTGCCGTTGGCGCCCGTGAGGCGGGCCCAGAAGAACAGGCCGCCCTGCGGCTGCGTGAAGCTCACCGCATCGCCCAGCTCGCGCTCGAGCGCCGCGCCCATGGCCTGCGCGCGCTGGCCGTACACCTCGCGCACGTGCGCGAGCGTGGCCGGCATGCGGCCGCTCTTGAGGTACTGCGCGGCCGTGGCCTGTGAGAAGGTGCTGGTGTGCGCATCGCTGAACTGCTTGCACATCGTCGCCTTGGCCAGCAGTTCGGCCGGCGCGATCATCCAGCCGATGCGCAGGCCCGGGCTCAGCACCTTGCTGAGGCTGCCGCAGTGCGCGAGCAGCTCGCGGCTGCCCGGCACGTCCTTGGCCAAAGCCAGGATCGAAGGCGGCGGCGCTTCGCCGAAGTAGAGGTCGCCGTAGGGGTCGTCCTCGACGATCAGCGTCTGGTACTTGACCGCCAGCTCGAGCACCTTCTTGCGGCGCTCCAGACTCAGCATGGCGCCGCTCGGGTTGCCGAAGGTGGGAATCAGGTAGACGAACTTCGGCTTGTGCTCGGCGATGAGCTTTTCGAGCTCGTCGGTCTTCACGCCGTTGGCATCGATGGGCGCGCTGATGAGCTGCGCGCCGTAGAGGCGGAAGCACTGGATGGTGGCCAGGAAGGTCGGGCCCTCGACGATCACCTTGTCGCCGGGCGAGATCATGGTCTTGCCGAGCAGGTCGAGCGCCTGCTGGCTGCCGGTGGTGACGATCAGGCCGCTCGCGTCCACGTCGACGCCCTTGGTCTTCATGAAGGCAGAAAGCTGCGTGCGCAGCGGCTCGTAGCCTTCGGTGGCGCCGTATTGCAGCGCGCCGCCGGGCTCCTCGGTCAGCGCCTTCTGGCTCGCCTCCTTCAGGCCCTCCACGTCGAACATGGCGCTGTCGGGGAAGCCGCCCGCAAAGCTGATGATGCCGGGCTTGCCCAGCAGCTTGAAGAGTTCGCGGATGGCGGAGGTTTCGACGTTGTCGAGGCGGGAAGCGAATTGCATGGGAAGTCTCACTTTCTGGGTCGCTATTGTGGCGAAAGTGCGGCGGCGTGC
>NZ_JBFTPJ010000099.1:0-9812 GCF_056398445.1 Variovorax sp. 01T439_2 | reverse complement strand
GTCTGCATGTGCTTCTTCTTCTACAGCCTGGGCCGGAGCAAGCACATGCGCAGCCAGCTCGACCTGGCGCAGCGCAACGCCACCGAGGCCCGGCTGAAGCTGCTGGAGACACAGCTGGAGCCGCACATGCTGTTCAACACGCTGGCCAACCTGCGCGTGCTGATCACGGCCGATCCGCCGCGCGCCGTGGCCATGCTCGACCGCCTCAACAACTACCTGCGCATGACGCTCAGCGGCTCGCGCGCCCTGTCGCACCCACTGTCGGCCGAGTTCGAACGGCTGGCCGACTACCTTGAGCTGATGTCCGTGCGCATGGGCGAGCGCCTGCGCTACACGCTCGATCTGCCCGATGAATTGCGCGGCACGCCGGTGCCGCCGCTGCTGCTGCAGCCGCTGGTCGAAAACAGCATCCGCCACGGGCTCGAACCCAAGGTCGAAGGCGGCGCGATCGACGTGCGCGCGCGGCAGCTCGACGGCCGGTTGATCATCGAAGTGAGCGACACCGGCGTCGGCCTGGATGCAGCGCAGCCTTCCGAAGGCAGCCGCTTCGGGCTCGAGCAGGTGCGCGAACGGCTTGCCACCGTGTATGGCGACCAGGGCCGCATGAGCCTGGCCGCCGGGCCTTCGGGCGGAACCCTTGCCACACTCAGCTTTCCATTGCAGCCCCGTTCATGAATTCCACTGCCCTCATCGCCGAAGACGAACCGCTGCTCGCCCAGGCCCTCAAGGCCGAACTCGCCGCGGCATGGCCCCAACTGCAGGTGCTCGCCACCGCGGGCGACGGCCGCAGCGCCGTGCGGGAGGCTCTGCGCCTGCTGCCGCAGGTGCTGTTCTTCGACATCCGCATGCCGGGCCTCGACGGCCTGGGCGCCGCCGCCGAACTGGCCGACCGCTGGCCCGTCGACGAGGCGCCCATGCCGCAATTGGTCTTCGTGACCGCGTACGACGAATACGCCGCCCGCGCCTTCGAGACGCAGGCCATCGACTACGTGCTCAAGCCCGTGCAGCCCGAGCGCCTGCGCAAGACCGTGCTGCGGCTTCAGCAGGCGCTGGCTGCGCAGCTGCGGGTAAAGCCAGCTCCTGCCGCCGCCGACGAGGCCCTGGAGCGCACGCTTGCGCAGTGGCGCGAGCTGCTTGCCGCCGCAGCAGGCAATGGCGCGTCGGCGCCGCCCGCCGCCTCCACCGCCCCGCTGAAAATGATTGCCGCCAGCGAAGCCGGCGGCAGCACCGTGCGCATGGTTCCGATCGACGAGGTGCTGTACTTCGAAGCCGCCGACAAATACATCCGCGTGCTCACCGCCACGAACGAATACCTCATCCGCACGCCGCTCAAGCAGCTGCTGGCCCAGCTCGACCCCGAAATCTTCTGGCAGGTGCACCGCGCCGTGGTGGTGCGCAGCTCGGCGATCGAGGCCGTGCACCGCGACGAGGCCGGCAAGCTGCACCTCGACCTGCGCGGCCGACCCGAGAAAATCCCCGTCAGCCGGCTCTATGGCCACCTGTTTCGCGCCATGTGAAATAGCGGAACGGCGTTCGCGCATAAAAAAACCGACCCCGGGAGGTCGGCTTTTTCATCCGGCGGCTGCTTGCCGCCTGCGGAGCCGCTCAGCGCCAGTGGCGATGGCCGTGGTAGTAGCCGCGCGGACCGTAGTAGCGCGGCGGTCCGTAGTACGCCGGCGGCGCGTAGTACACCGGGGCCGGGCGGTAGTAAACCGGCGGCGGCGGACGGTAGTACACGGGCGGCGGCGCGTCGTAATACACCGGCGCGGGGGCTGTATAGACCGGCGCCGGGTAGTAGGCCGGAGCGCCCACACCCACGGCAACCCCTGGCAGGCCCACGCCGACCGACCAGCTCACGTCGCCACGGGCACTGGCCGAGGTGGCCGCAAACAATGCACCGGCTGCCACGACACCCGCGGCGGCCCATTTGAAGAAGGTTGAACGTGTGAGGCTCATGATGTTGGACTCCTTGTTGGGGCGTTTCCCGCCCATGTGTGTATTGAACGCGCCAAATGCAAAGCGGTTGCCCGCCGCAATGTGAAGAACGTAGCCAAAGGTAACTGGCAGGGGGTGCGTTCTAGAATGCCGCAATGACCTCCCCGACCGACAAAGACAGCGCAAAAACAGCCGCTGCACCGAGCAATTTCCTGCGCCACGTGATCGAAAACGACCTTGCGCAGGGGGCCTATTCTGGCCGCAAATGGGGTGGCTCGCCCGGCGACGCCGCCCATCACGCCCAGGGCATGCCCGACCCGGCCAAGGTGCGCATGCGCTTTCCGCCCGAGCCCAACGGCTACCTGCACATCGGCCACGCCAAGAGCATCTGGCTGAATTTCGAACTGGCCAGGGAATATGGCGGCGTCTGCCACCTGCGCTTCGACGACACCAACCCGGAGAAGGAAGAGCAGGAATACGTCGATTCCATCCGCGACGCCGTCCAGTGGCTCGGCTACGAAACCCACCTGGCCGACCGCCCCACGGCCCCCGGCACCCTGCAGCCGCACGAATACTTCGCAAGCGACTACTTCGACTTCATGTACCGGGCCGCCGAATACCTGATCGGCGCCGGCCTGGCCTATGTGGACGAGCAAAGCGCAGAGGAAATCCGCGCCAACCGCGGCGACTTCAACACGCCCGGCACCGACAGCCCGTTCCGCAGCCGCAGCGCGGAAGAAAACCTCGCCCGCTTCCGCGCCATGCGTGACGGCCAGCTGCCCGATGGCGCCGCCATCCTGCGCGCGAAAATCGACATGGCGAGCCCCAACATCAACATGCGCGACCCCGCGCTCTACCGCATCCGCCGGGCCACCCACCACAACACCGGCGACAAGTGGTGCATCTACCCGATGTACACCTTTGCGCATCCCATCGAAGACGCGCTCGAGCAGATCACCCACTCGATCTGCACGCTCGAATTCGAAGACCAGCGCCCCTTCTACGACTGGCTGCTCGACCGCCTGGCCGAAGGCGGCCTCATCGCAAGCCCGCACCCGCGCCAGTACGAATTCGCGCGCCTCAACGTCACCCATGTGCTCACCAGCAAGCGCAAGCTGCGCCAGCTGGTCGAGGAAAAGCACGTCGACGGCTGGGACGACCCGCGCATGCCCACCCTGGCGGGCCTGCGCCGCCGCGGCTACACGCCCGAGGCGCTGCGCCTGTTCTGCGAACGCAGCGGCACCACCAAGTCCGGCGGCTGGATCGACTACGCGAGCCTGGAAGCCGCGCTGCGCGACACCCTCGACCCCATCGCGCCGCGCGCCATGGCCGTGCTCGACCCGGTCAAGCTGGTGATCACCAACTGGGGCGAACTGATGGGCGGCGACGACGTGCTCGACGACTGCTCCGCCCCCGTGCATCCGCACCACCCCGAAATGGGCAAGCGCGAATTCAAGCTCGGCCGCGAGGTCTGGATCGAGCGCACCGACTACGAGGAAGTGCAGCCCAAGGGCTTCTTTCGCCTGTTCCCGGGCAACAAGGTGCGCCTCAAGTACGGCCACGTCATCGAATGCACCGGCGGCACCAAGGACGCGAGCGGCAAGCTCGTCGAAGTGCAGGCCACGCTGGTGCCCGACACCAAGAGTGGCACGCCGGGCGCGGACGCCATCAAGGTGAAGGGCAACATCACCTGGGTGGCTGCGGCCGATGCGGTCGAGGCCGAGGTGCGGCTGTATGAGCGGCTGTTTGCGGCGGCCAATCCGGGCAGCGGCGAGCTGCTCGACGAGCTCAACAAGGCGAGCCTGGAGGTTTGCTCCGCGTATGTCGAACCGTCGCTGGCCAAGGCGCAGGACGGTGCGGCATTCCAGTTCGAGCGGCACGGCTACTTCGTGCTCGATGCGAAGGCGAGTGCCGGCGGCAAGCGCGTGTTCAATCGCGCTGCGGGCATGCGGGACAGCTGGGGCAAGTAAGACCGCCCCCTGCTCGTACAAAACCGGCGGCCGCAATGGCGCCGGTTTTTTATTGCCTATTGCGCCCGCTTGTAGACCACGCCCAACACCGCGCTGTTCTCATCGGTCGTGCACAGCGCCGGTCGTCCCTGCGCGCCGATCTTCAGGTTGACCGTGTAGACGCCGTCGCGCGGCGTCGTGCCCTTGTCCGCAACGACGCTCGACGCCGGCACGCGAAACTCGCGCGAGGCCGCGGCCACGC
The DNA here is from genome assembly GCF_056398445.1 of Variovorax sp. 01T439_2. Taxonomy (NCBI): domain Bacteria; kingdom Pseudomonadati; phylum Pseudomonadota; class Betaproteobacteria; order Burkholderiales; family Comamonadaceae; genus Variovorax; species Variovorax sp. 01T439_2. The sequence continues at coordinate 5,666 of NZ_JBFTPJ010000099.1, read as the reverse complement.
AGTTCTTGATGCTCGCCTCGGGCGCGCCGCCTACACGGATCGCGGTGCTGTTGCACCCGGCGGCCAGCGCGGCCGCGCTTACCATCAAGCCCCATCGGCCCAGTGCTCGGATGTTCATGTCCGGTTCCTTTGTGTTCGCCGCGCCCTTGTTTGTTCGCTTCGCAAGCCTCGAGTTCAACGCCATGCATCCCTCGCTTCCCGACTCCGCTCCATCCGGCCTCGGCCGCCGCTCTGCCCTGCTCGGCACCTTCGGCTTCGTGGCATTGGCCTCGGCGCGCGCCGTTGCGGCGGCGCCCTCGGCCAAAAAGAAGCAGCCGGAGGTCTGGCCGCATGCATCCCAGGTGCCGGGCGGCGTGGCCCGCCTGTCGCTCGGTCCGGCGGCCAGGCGCCCGCAGGCCTTCTCGGGCGACCTGCCGCTGCTGGTGGTGGGCGACGCCATCGAGTGGACCGCGCTCGTGGGCATTCCGCTCGCAGCCGTGCCCGGCGAGGCGAGCATCGCCGTGCGCACCGAGGGCGGCAACGAAAAGCAGATCGCCTATACCGTGAGCCCCAAGCAATACCGCGAGCAGCGCCTCACGGTCCCGCCGCGCACCGTCGACCTGTCGCCGGAGGACGAAGCACGCTACGAGCGCGAGCGCGCGCACCTCGCCACCGTGATGGCCACCTTCACCGACCTGCGGCCCGACGCCGCGCTGCAGATGCGCRTGCCCGTGCCCGGCCGCCGCTCCAGCTCCTTCGGCCTGCGCCGCGTGTTCAACGGCCAGTCGCGCAATCCGCACAGCGGCATGGACATCGCGGCCGGCACCGGCACGCCCGTGCTGGCGCCGCTGCCGGGGCGCGTGATCGACACTGGCGACTATTTCTTCAACGGCGGCACGGTGTGGCTCGACCACGGCGGCGGCCTGCTCACGATGTATTGCCACCTGAGCCGCATCGATTCAAAGGTGGGCGACGTGCTGAAGACCGGCGAGCAGCTCGCCGCCGTGGGCGCCACCGGGCGCGTGACGGGACCGCATCTGCATTGGTCCGTGATGCTCAATCGGGCGATGGTGGACCCGGCGTTGTTCGTTGCGGCGTGAATTGAACCCACAGCCGCACTACGCTGCGCCCCATGCGTCCTTCTGAAGCTCTGTCACAGCACCGCGTCCGCATCCGCGAGATCGCGCTGCGTCATCACGTCAGCAGCGTGAGAGTGTTCGGCTCGGCTTCGCGTGGAGAAGACGGACCCGACAGCGATCTCGATCTGCTGGTCGAACCTACGGAACAGACCACTCTCATGGACATCGGCGCCATCAGGCACGAGTTGAAGGCCCTTCTTGGCATGGAAGTCGACGTGCTCACGCCCAACGGCTTGCCGCCGAAGTTCCGCGATCAGGTGCTGCGCGAGGCGGTGCCGGTATGAGCCGAGGCGATCCGCAGCGTCTTGTGGATCTGCCATCACTTCGCGAACAGATTTCGAAATTGATGGAGCCTTGAGGGCTTCATCGCCGACTCAGATCGGCTTCGTCAAATAAACCGCCTCGCGCCCCACGATCACCCGCTGCGCGGGCATGAAGATCGTGCACTCGTCGCAGGGCGCGCGGATCTCGTCCGGGCCGTTGGTGGCGATCAGTTCTCCCTTGGCAAAGGTCTCGAAKCCGATCAGCGGGCGCACGAACGCGAAGTCTTCCGACTTGATGACGTGCGTCTGCAGCAGCTCGAAGCGGCGCTGCGGGCCGGGCGCCGGCGCGGCGGGGTCCTTGTCGATGAGGCCGAAGTGCGCCAAAAAGTCGAGCGAGATGGCGATGGCCAGCTCGGAGGCCGAGCGCAGGAAGTGCTGGCCGCATTCGGCGACCAGTGCCACGCCCTTGCCATCGGGCAGGCCATGGCGGCCATGCTGGATCAGCGGGGTGCCGGAGCCCAGGCCGTCGGGCATCACCAGGTGCACCGACGGACGGCCGATGGCCAGCGCCGCCTCGGCATTGCGCTCGAAGGCGGGATACACCCAGAACGGAATCACCGGCTGGCTGGTGGAGTGGATGTCCAGGATGTGGTCGGCCGCGCTCACCACCGGCCGCAGCGCGCGGGCGCGGCGCAGCTCGGGGCTGTCCTCGGTGCCGTCGAGCCATTCGGGCGACCAGATGCGGTTGAGGTTGTGCACCAGCTGGCGGCTGTCGAAAGGCAGCGCCTGGTCGAAGGACTCGTAGGCTTCCACATTGGCAAAGCTCACAGTGAGCGTGCCGATCTTGGGGCGCACCTGGGTGTCGAGCAGGTGCGTGGCGGCGGTCATGCCGCAGATTTCATTGCCGTGCGTGAGCGCGTTGATCAGCACGTGGGGCCCTGGCTTGCCGGACTCGAAGCGGTGCACATAGTCGATGCCGACGTTGCCCTTGCGGTAGGCAGAGAGATCGCGCGGGAGGACTTCGAGGGCGGGGGGAGCTTGGGTCATGTTGGCGTGGAGTGTGGAGCGGAGCGGTCGGGCGAGTTTGCTACAGCACGCACATTCGTGCTGCTGGCGCGGCAACACCTGCCCGCGCCGTTCAAGCTTCAGCCGGCCGGCCGGCCGGCCGGCCGGCTGTCTATCGCACCTGCTGGTAATCCACTGGCACCCAGACGTAGCCCTTGCCTTCGGCCCGCACATGGCCCAGCCCCGGGAACGGCAGGTGCGCGCTGCCGACCAGGTAGCGCCCCTTGGCCGCATCGGCATAGGCCTTCTTGCGTTCCGCCGCCGCCGGCTTCGAATCGACGTCGAACGAGATGGTGATCTGCGGCTGCGCAAACTGCACGGCGGCCACGTGCATCAGGTCGCCCCACAGCACCAGCTTCTGGCCCTTGGACTCGACCAGGTAGATGTTGTGGCCCGGCGTATGGCCATGGGCGGGCACGGCCTTGATGCCGGGCACCAGGTCGGTGTTGCCCTTCATGCCCTTGAACTTGCCGGCCTCCACATACGGGTTCAGCGAGGCCATCGCACCCTGGAAGAAGCCCTTCATCTCGGCGGAAGCCTTCTCCAGGTTGGCCTTGTCGAGCCAGAAGTCGGCGTCTTCCTGCCCGGCGTGGATGGTGGCGTTGGGGAACACCAGCTTGCCGTCCTGCACCAGGCCGCCGACATGGTCGCCGTGCATATGGGTGATGAGCACGTCGTCGACTTGCTCGGGCTGGTAGCCCGCGGCCTTGAGATTGGCCTGCAGGCTGCCGAGCGTGGGGCCGAACAGGCCGCCGGCACCCGTGTCGACCAGCACCAGCTTGCTGCCGGTGTTGATGAGATAGGCGTTCACCGAGGTGGGCACGGTGTCCTTCTCGAAGCCGCGATCGAGCAGCTTGCCGACCTGTGCCTGCGTGGTGTTGGTGAGCAGCTTCTTGGGCTCCAGGTCGATGGTGCCGTCGAACAACGCCGTCACCTCGAAGTCGCCGAGCATCGTGCGGTAGAAGCCCGGCGCCTGGGCCTTGACCTGCGGAGCGCCGGCCTGCGCCGTGGAAGAAAATGAAAGCATCAGCAGGCTGCCGGCCAGTGCGGCGACGCCGCGGCGCAGCCAGCGAGCGGGTGTTGTTGTTGTCATGGGTTCTACTCCTCGGCGGTTGTAAGGGGCGCCGAGAATAGCCCAAGCAGGCCGGCCCTGCAGGAACCCGGCCTACCAGTTCACCTCGCGCTCCGGCGTCGCCGAGATGTGGTGGATCGACAGGTCGGCGCCGTCGTATTCCTCTTCCTGCGTGAGCCGCAGCCCCAGCGTGGCCTTGAGCGCGCCGTACACCGCCGCGCCCGCGAGCGCAGCCCATGCCACGCCCATCAAGGTGCCGATGAGTTGCGCCCAGACGCTCACGCCGCCGATGCCTCCGAGCGCCCGGGTGCCGAAGATGCCCGCCGCGATGCCGCCCCAGGTGCCGCACAGGCCGTGCAGCGGCCAGACGCCGAGCACGTCGTCGATCTTCCATTTGTTCTGCGTGAGCGTGAACATCACCACGAAGATGGCGCCGGCCACGCCGCCCACCACCAGCGCGCCCAGCGGATGCATCAGGTCGGACCCCGCGCACACGGCCACGAGGCCGGCGAGCGGGCCGTTGTAGACAAAGCCGGGGTCGTTCTTGCCCAGCGCCAGCGCCACCAGCGTGCCGCCGACCATCGCCATGAGCGAGTTGACGGCCACCAGGCCGGAGATCTTGTCGATGCTCTGCGCGCTCATCACGTTGAAGCCGAACCAGCCGACGCACAGCACCCAGGCACCCAGCGCCAGAAAAGGAATGTTCGACGGCGGATGCGCGCTCAGCGAGCCGTCGCCGCGGTAGCGGTTGCGGCGCGCGCCCAGCAGCAGCACGGCCGGCAGCGCGAGCCAGCCGCCCACCGCGTGCACCACCACCGAGCCGGCAAAGTCATGGAACTCGCTGCCCGTGGCCGAAGCGATCCAGGCCTGGATGCCGAAGGCCTTGTTCCAGGCAATGCCCTCGTACAGCGGATAGACGAATCCGACGATGACCGCGGTAGCGATCAGTTGCGGCCAGAACTTGGCGCGTTCGGCAATCCCGCCCGAGATGATCGCCGGAATGGCCGCCGCGAAGGTGAGCAGGAAGAAGAACTTCACGAGCTCGTAGCCGCTTTTGGCTGCGAGCTCGGTGGCGCCCACGAAGAAGTGGGTGCCRTAGGCCACGCCATAGCCCACCAGAAAGTACACGATGGTCGAGACCGAGAAGTCGACCAGGATCTTGACCAGCGCATTGACCTGGTTCTTCTTGCGCACCGTGCCCAGTTCCAGAAAGGCGAAACCGGCATGCATGGCCAGCACCATGATCGCGCCGAGAAGAATGAACAGCGCGTCTGCGCCCTGTTTGAGTGCGTCCATTGGAGCTTCTTGCAGTTTTTGGTTTGAATTGGTGCATGCACCCGAATTGCTCGGGGCAGCGCCGCAAGAAAGCAAAAATGGTGCCTGAAGGCTCTCTAGTGGTGCGTCACGGAGGGAAATGAGCCTTCTCAGTGCAGAGCCGCACCGGAACAGGACGGATCGACGCACCGCCCGAGTCAGCTCGCCCCGGCGCGCAAGGCGTCGCGATAGCGCCGGCTGCAGGGCACCGTGCTGCCGTCGTGCATGTGCAGCCGGGCATCGCCGCCGTCGAGCGGCTCGATTTCCTTGATGCGGCCGAGGTTGACGGCGTGGCTTCGGTGCACGCGCACGAAATGGGCGGGGTCGAGCTGCGCCAGAAAATCGGTGAGCGTGGCGCGCAGCAGGTAGTCGTGGCCGTTGACGTGCAAGCCGACGTAGTTGCCTTCGGCCTGGAGCCAGTCGATGTCGCTCGCGGCAATGAGGAACTCGCGCCGCAGCTTGCGCACCAGGAAGCGCTCGGGGCGCGCGGGCGGCGCGGCTGCCCGATGGGCTTCGGCGGGCTCGGCCGGCGCTGCCGCCGCCGCCTCGGGCGGGTCGAGCACGCGCGCCTCGCCCTGCAGCCGCAGCATGAACACGCCGTACACCCAGATGCCGAACACCATCGACAGGTACGCGCGCACGTCCTTCAGGTATTCGTAGCCCCAGCGCCCGGTCCAGCCCGCGAAGTCGTAGCGCTCGCCAACCGCCGCGTAGACCATCGCGCGCAGCGCGAACATCGCCGCCACGTGCACCACGCTGAAGACCTCGCTGGCGGCCTGGTGCCAGCCCAGGTAGCGCAACAGGTGGGTGCGTGCGTGCGGGGACAGCCGGTGC
>NZ_JBFTPJ010000098.1:0-9865 GCF_056398445.1 Variovorax sp. 01T439_2 | reverse complement strand
GTTGTAGCCCTGGTCTTCCCAGTAGCCACCGGAATAGGTGTTGGTGACGAACATCGCCTTGATGTGCTTGGGGTTCTTGTAGCCAAGCTTGGTCGGCATCCGCAGCTTCATCGGAAAGCCGTACTTGGGCGGCAGGGGTTGGCCGTCGTAGCTGAACGTGAGCAGCGTCTGCGGGTGCAGCGCGGTCGRCATGTCGATGCTGGTGTAGTAGTCGTCGGCGCACTTGAAGCCGACATACCTGGCGGTGGTGTCCGCGCCGATGCGGCGCAGGAAGTCCGCAAAGCGCACGCCGCCCCACTTGCCGATCGCGCTCCAGCCCTCGACGCAGATGTGGCGCGTGACCTGGTCGTGCTGCGGCATGGCGCGCAGCTCGGCCAGTGTCCAGCTGCGCCTGTCGGCGACCATGCCTGTCACTTCGAGCCTGTAGCCGGCCTCGTCGACCTCGCGGACCTCGTCCTCGCCGTAGTAGGCATTGAACGGGAAGGGCCGGGTGATCATCGATTCCGGGTAGGTTTCGGCGAGCTGCGTCGGGCTGAAAATGAGGCCCTGCACCTTGTCATTGAAGCGCGAGATCTTCGAGAGCGCCGCTTCCACATGGCTGTCGTCGCTGATGCTGCATCCCGTAAGCAGCGAAAGGCCGCCGAGCGTCAGCGAGCGCTGCAGGAAGGCGCGGCGCGCGGGCTGGTCGAGCTGCTTCGCGATCAGTGTGCGGGCCTCGCGCACCACGGCGTCGGCATCGACGCCGGTCATCTTTGGGGCTTTGAAGATTCTCATATCAGGCTTTTGGCGCGCGGCCGCGGATCATGGTGAGAAGGGTGCGGGGCACCAGCGCCACCATCACCAGGTGTAGGGCGACGAAGGCGACCAGCGAGGCCATGCCGAAGAAGTGGATGCGGCGCGCAAATTCGTAGCCGCCCAGCAAGTCGCGCAGCACGGCGAACTGCACGGACTTCCACAGCACGAGGCCCGAAAGCACGATCACGGCGATGTCGAGCATCACGAACAGGTAGGCCAGCTTCTGCACGCTGTTGTAGCGGCGCGGGTCGGCATGCGAGAGCCGGCCCTTGAGCGCGGCCAGCGCGTCGTGCCAGACACCGGCCGGCGTGACCGGAAAGAACCTGGCGGCCAGCCGGCCGCTCGCGATGTTGATCGCCAGGTAGACCAAGCCATTGAACACCAGCAGCCACATGGCCGCGAAATGCCATTGCAGCGCACCGCCGAGCCAGCCGCCCAGCGTCACCGCGCCCGGAAAGCGGAATTCAAAGAGGGGCGATGCGTTGTAGATGCGCCAGCCGCTCGTCACCAGCACCAGCACCGCAAGGGCATTGAGCCAGTGCGTGATGCGCATCCACAGCGGGTGGATGGGGCGGGCATCGGGTGCGGTGCTTGCGATGGCGGTGCTGGTCATGGAGCCGATTCTTGGGCGCACCCCATGGCCGATTCATCACGCAGAGTTCAATTAATCGTGATAACTCCGAAAGCCGGTTGGCGGGACAATCGGTGCCATGGACACTGCCAAACGCGTGCTGATCGTCGAGGACGACGCCCACATCGCCGAACTGCTGCGCATGCACCTGCGCGACGAAGGCTATGTGATCGAACACGCCGCGGACGGCCACGCGGGCCTGCGCGAACTGGAGCGCGGCCATTGGGACGCGCTGGTGCTCGACCTGATGCTGCCCGGCGTGGACGGCCTCGAGATCTGCCGCCGCGCCCGCGCCATGGCGCGCTACACGCCGATCATCATCATCAGCGCACGGTCGAGCGAGGTGCACCGCATCCTTGGCCTGGAGCTGGGCGCCGACGACTACCTGGCCAAGCCCTTCTCGGTGCTGGAACTCGTGGCGCGCGTCAAGGCGCTGCTGCGGCGCACCGATGCGCTGGCGCGCAATGCCCGCCTGGAGTCGGGCAGCCTCACGCTGGGCAACCTGGACATCGATCCTGTGGCGCGCGAGGTGCGCGTCGATGCCAGGCTGATCGAGCTCACGCCGCGCGAGTTCGACCTGCTGTACTTCTTTGCGCGCCATCCGGGCAAGGTGTTCTCGCGGCTCGACCTGCTCAACCAGGTCTGGGGCTACCAGCACGACGGCTACGAGCACACGGTCAACACGCACATCAACCGGCTGCGCACCAAGGTCGAGGCCGATCCGGCCGAGCCGCGGCGCATCCTGACCGTCTGGGGGCGGGGCTACAAGCTCTCGCCCACCGGAGCCGGCGAGGAAGGGGGGGCGTGATGGCCTGGGCCAGTTGGGCCACGCTCTCGCGCCGCCTCTCGGTGGTGTTCGCGCTGCTGCTGCTGGCCTGCTGCGGCGCCTCGGCCTGGCTGCAGGTGCGCGCGAGCGGGCTGCACGGGCAGGAGGTGGTGCAGCGCCTGTCGATGGGGCTGGCGGCGCACATCGCCGAGAACTCGGAGCTGATGCGCCCCGGCGGCCTCAACCAGGCCGCGGTGAAGGACCTGTTCGACAAGCTGATGGCGGTCAACCCCAGCGTGGAGGTCTACCTGCTGGGGCTGGACGGCCGCATCGAGGCGCAGGCCGCGCCGCCCGGGCACCTGAAGCGCGACCGTGTGGCACTGGAGCCGATCCGCAAGCTCCTGTCGGGTGCTGCGCTGCCCATCGTGGGCGACGATCCGCGCAGCGCGGATGCGGCCAAGGTGTTCAGCGCCGCGCCGCTCAAGGTGGGCGGACGGGATGCGGGTTATGTCTACGTGGTGCTGCAGGGCGAGGACTACGACGCGCTGGCGGCCAGGCTCGCGGCCGACAACCTCTTGCGCACCACGCTCTGGTCGATGGCGCTGGTGGCGTTGCTCGGCCTCATTGCGGGCCTGGCGGCGTTCCGGCTCATCACGCGGCCGCTGCGCGAGCTGACCCAGGCCGTCAAGCGCTTCGAGACCGAAGGCCCAGCTTCGCCCGGGGGCGAGGCGCCCACCCTTGCGCGGCTCTCGCGCGGCGGCGACGAGATCGCGCTGCTGGGCCAGGCCTTCACGCAGATGACGCGCCGCATCGCCGAGCAATGGCGCGAACTCACGCTTTCGGACCAGCAGCGCCGCGAGCTCTTCGCCAACATCTCGCACGACCTGCGCACGCCGCTCACTTCACTGCACGGCTATCTCGAAACCCTGCTGCTCAAGGCCGGCTCGCTGAGCGAAGAGGAGCGCCGGCGCTACCTGGAAATCGCGCTCGGCCAGAGCCGCAAGGTGGGCCGGCTCGCACAGGAGCTGTTCGAACTGGCGCGGCTCGAATACGGCGTGGTCAAGCCCGAGAAGGAGAACTTCGCGCTGGCCGATCTCGTGCAGGACGTGTTCCAGAAATTCGAACTCGCGGCCGAGGCGCGCCACCAGCAGCTCAGGCCCGACATCGCGCCGGGCCTGCCGGTGGTGTCGGCCGACCTCGGGATGATCGAGCGCGTGCTGACCAACCTGCTGGACAACGCCATCCGCCACACGCCGGCCGGCGGCCAGATCGAGGTGCAGCTGCGGCCCGCCAGTTCGGGCGTGGCGGTGCAGGTGAGCGACACGGGCCCGGGCATTCCGGGCGAGCTGCAGAAGGGGCTCTTCGTGCGCCCGGTGTTCTTGAGCGGGGCGCGCAGCGACGGTTCCGGCAGCGGCGGGCTGGGCCTGGTGATCGTGCAGCGCATCCTGCAGCTGCACGGCAGCGACATCCGGCTCGTGCAGCAGCCCGACAAGGGGGCGGTGTTCCGCTTTCAGCTGGGCGGCGCCACGGCCGCCTGAAGCGCCTCAGGCTTCGGGGCCGACGTGCCGGTTCAGCCGCTCGATGAGCCCCGGCAGGTCGAAGCCCTGCGACGCCACCGACTTGGGCAGCGCATGGAAGAGGCGCGGCATCAGGTAGATGAGCACGAAGCGATCGTCCTGCCGCCACTTGAGCACGTTCGCCCAGACGATCCGGCTCTCGCCGTGCGGGGCGCGAAGGCGCAGTGCGCCGTCCAGCAGCTCCGCAGAAAACTCTTCGCGGATCGCCTTGTACTTGCGGTAGTGCCGTCGGGCCGTCATCGGCATGACGAAAACGCGCATGGCCAGCAGCACGCCCGCGCCGCCGGCCAGGCCGCCCAGCGCGCTCGCCTGGACCTGCCGCGTGCCGAAGACCGCCGCCAGCACGAGCAGCACGGCCGCGGCCCCCAGGAGCCAGCGCGCTGTGCGCGGCAGGCGCGCGTAGAGCTTCATGGCGTCGACATAGTCGTCCTCGGAGATCCTGAATGTCGCGGTCATCGTGCAGCGCTCGTGGGTGGCCTGTGGGTGGAGGCGATGCTACAGCGCGGGCGCCCAGCATCTACCGATCCACCTGCCGGTCCCGCCGCTCAGGGCGGGCAGGGGCGTGCCGCGGCTGCGCCCGGACGCGTCGCCTTGCTGGTGGGGCTTTCGTCCAGCGTGCCGAGCGGGCGCGTGAACGTGCAGCCGTAGGCCGGGTCCGCCACCGTGGCCGCGGTGACCACGTCGTCGCCCGCCGGCTTCACGCCGTCGCGCTCCCACTTGACCATCGCGTCGAAGGCCTCGACCTGTTCGGCGATCGTGAAGTCGCAGTGCGAGATGCCGCGCACCGCGCGCTGCACCAGCCAGCCGCCGTTGCCCTTGGCCGCCACGCGCTGGTGGTAGATCTGCTCCATGCTGAAGGGCACGTACAGGTCGCCCAGCGTGTGCAGCGTGACCACCGGAATCCTGAACTCGCCATTGGCCTTGGGAATCCAGCGCAGGCCGTCGGTGCGCAGGCGGTTGGCATCGGCCGCCGCGGTCAGCTTGAGCACCGAGGTGTTCAGCGCCGTGGTGCCCGGCACGTCGCCGTCGATGGTGTAGGTGAAGCGGTTGGTGTCGAGCGTGCTCCGGTTCAGGATGCCGTTGACCGTGCCATCGCTGCCGAACACGCCCCATACCGCTGCGAACGAGCCGCCCTGCGTGAAGCCCAGGTCGAACATCGGCCGCTCGCCGCCCGTGAGGTTCTTCACCACCGAGCCGAACTTCAGGCCGGTGGCCGTGGGCGTGCCTGGGAACGCGGTGTACAGCGTGCCCGTGACCTGCGCCCGGATGTCCAGCCAGTTGACGCTCGGGTACTTGGGCAGCCCTGCCAGCGCCTGCGCGGCGACCTGCGCGCCCGCGAAGTAGTCGAACAGCTCGGTGTCGCCCATCACGCCGCACATCGGCACCGCGCCGTGGTACTTCATCTTGTGGTTGGCGGTGGCGTAGGCCTCGTCCTCGATGGCCGCGGCCGTGATGTGGCCGCCCATCGAATGGCCCGTGATGTAGATCCTCGAAGGCGCCGCGAGCTCACGGCCGTTGGCCTTGGCGATGGCGTTGAACTGCAGGGCCAGCGCGTTGGTGTCTTCCACGCCCGCGCGCACGTCGTAGAAATTCTTGCTGTAGCTCGAGGCGGCCCAGGCGTAGCCGTTCTGGATCAGGAAGCGGCGGATGGAGGGGTTGTTCACCTGCAGCAGGTTGCTTTCGCCGGCGTAGCCATGCGCGTACATCACGAGCTTGCCGTTCCAGTTGGCGGGCACCTCGACGCGGTACTGCGCGCCGCCGAGCATGCCGGCCCAGCGGCTGGTGGTGGTGTTGTCGACGGTGTCGCTGGCGTCGGAGGCGAGCGCCGCGAAGGTGGTGGCCGCGGGATCGGCGGGCGCGAAGGAGTTGCGGCTGTCCTGCAGGCGGGTTTCTTCGGGCGGCGGGGGAGGTGGAGGAGGCGGTGCCGGCGGCGCGGGTGCCGGAGCCGGCGGCAATGGCATGAAGGCAAAGCCGTTGCCGCCGCCGCCTCCGCCGCAGGAGGCGACGGCCAGGCTGGCTGCAAGGGCAAGAAATGTCAGGCGTGCGGAATGCATGGGATGTCTCTCTCCGTTCTTGTGTTGTTGGGAAGAAGCCCGGCGCAGCGCAGCCTCGCGCGGCCGTAGAGAACGACCGTGCTATTTCGCTGGACCGGCGGCGCAGCGTAGGGGCGTTGCCGGGCGCACCGGCCCGGGCTTTCCCGTAGCTGCTATCTCCTGCGCGACACCCGCGCGCGCTGCGTCAGCCCTTGCGGCGCGTCACCACCACGGTGGCTTCGAGGCCGTCGTAGGCCTCGGCATCGCCATACCAGCTGCCCGAGATCGGCGCGGCCTGCGCCGGATCGCGCGTGACGCCGACGCGGATCAGCTGGCCGCTGCCCATGAGGTTGTTGGTGGGATCGAAGGCGAGCCAGCCGATGCCCGGCAGGTAGGCCTGCAGCCAGGCGTGCGTGGTGCCGGCGCCGGTCATCGATTCGCCGGGCGCCTGGGCCGCGCGGTCGAGCGCGGCGTCGTACAGGTAGCCCGAGACGAAGCGCGTGGCAATGCCCAGGCGCCGCGCGGCCTCCATCATCAGGAGCGCGTAGTCGCGGCAGCTGCCGCTGCCCAGCGCCAGCGTCTGCAGCGGCGTCTGCGTGCCTTCCTCGTCGCGCGCCTTGTATTCGAGGCTCTGGCCGATGTGCGCGTTCATGCGCGCGAGCACTTCGCGCGTGCTGTTGGGCTGGTCGGTGTGCAGGAACTGGTGGGCCCAGCGGATCAGCGTGCCGTTGGCATCGTCGTCGTGGTGCGGGCGCAGGTAGTGCTCGAGGTCGAGCCGCTCCTGCACCGAATAGGCGAAGGGCAGGAATTCGGCGGCCGGATCGAGCGCGAGCTGGTCCTGCTGCGCCGGCACGTGCTCGATGGTGAAGGAGCACACGATGCGCAGCTCCGTGGCCTCGCCCATGGGCTGCACCAGCGCGACCGAGTTCGAATGCGGGTCCTGGATCAGCCGCGTGAACGACTCGGGGCTCACCTGCAGGTCGGTGGCGAGCACGCGCAGGTCGTGGCTGTCGCGCGGGCGGAACATCACCCGATGCAGACCGAAGGTGACCGGCTTCTTGTAGCGGTAGACGGTGGTGTGCGTGATGTCGTATTGGATGGCCATGCGCTGCATTCTGGGGCCTTGGCGCGGTAGCGCCTACGCTTGCGTTCGCGCGGTCGAGAGCGCCTTGGCCAGGTTGGCCGGCAGCGGCAGCGGTTCGCCATGCCATTGCGCGGCCAGCAGTTCGGCGCACAGGGCGGCAAAGCTCAGGCCGCGCGAGCCCAGCGCGGTGCAGGYCCAGGGGCCCGGTGCACCGGACGCCTCATCGGCATCGAGCGGGCCGACCAGCGGCCGGCGGTCGCCCGATGCGCAGCGCACGCCGACCCAGGCGTTGACCTGGCCGCGGTCGAGGCTCGCAGCCAGCGCGGCGGCCGCGGCGGGGTGCAGCCGCGCCAGGCGCTCGCGGTTGGCGGTGGCATCGGCGCCTTTCGCCTCGAGATTGGTGCTGTCGCGGTCGAAGGTGGCGCCGGCCAGCCAGAGCTGGGTGCCGTCGCCGGCGGCGGGTACGTGCGCGATCAGGTGGCCATCGCCATTGACGGGTGTCGCGGGCAGCCCGTCATGCGCCGCCATCGCGCCCCACATGACTTGGCCGCGCACGGGCTGCAGCGGAAGCCCCGGTGCGAAGCGGCCCGATTCGAAGCCCGCGGCGATCACCACGCGCTCCGCTTCGGCCAGCAGTTGGTCCGCCGCATCGAACAGCTGCCACGTGCCACCGCCGTGCGCCATGCGTGCCACCCGTGCGTTGCCGCGGAACTCGATGCCCGGCCCGCGCAGCCAGGCCGTGATCAGCCGCTGCGGCCGCACCCAGCCCGCGCGCGCATGCCAGAGGGCCGGCGCATCGGCCGGCAAGCGGGCCTGTGCCAATTGCACAGCGCTCGCGGGCCACGACTCATTGGGGCCGCTGTCGCTCCACCCGGTGGGAACGCGCGTGTCGCCCTCGGGCCGGCGCTCCAGCACGCCGCTGGCGCGCCAATCGCGGCCTTCCTCCAGCAGCCGTTCCAGTTCGTGCCAGGTCGTGCGGATGCCGGCGCGCGTGAGCCGCGACAGCAGGGCATCGTCGGGCGAGACATGCGGCGCCATCACGCCGACCGGCAGTCCGGACGCACCGGCCGCAGGACGATCGGCCGCATCGAGCACCGTGACCTGCCATCCGCGCCGCGCCAGGCTGGCCGCCACGGCCGCGCCGGCCAGCCCGGCGCCGATCACGGTGCAGCGGCCCGGTGCTTCGACCTGCTCGGGCGCGGGGCCGCGGCGGCGCACCGTCCAGGCCGGCGCAAAAACGCCGCCCAGGCAGTCGCGCTTGGGCGGCAGGCCTGGCCGCCTTTCGAGCTGGAAACCGTTCTGCGAGAGCGCATCGCGCACCGCACGGGCATAGGTCCAGGTGGCAAGGCCCGTGCCCTGGCGCGCAAAGCGCGACACCGCCTTCAGCGTGTCGGGCGACCACATGGCGGGGTTCTGCTGCGGGCTGAAGCCGTCCAGGAAGAGGCTGTCGGCCTCGAAGCGCTGGGCGCGCAGCATCGGCTGCACGTCGCCGATGCACAGCGTGAGCAGCACGCGGCCGGCGTCGAAGGCCAGCCGGTGAAAGCCCGGCAGCAGCCCGTGCCACTGCGCGGCCAACTGCTCGGCCAGCGGCATCAGCTCGGGGTAGGCCCCGGCGGCGCGCAGCAGGTCTTCAGGGCCGACCGGGTACGCCTCGATGGAGACGTAGTGCAGCATCCGCGGCCGGTTCGCATCCGCGCGCCAGGCCTGCCAGCTTGTCAGGAAATTGAGGCCAAGCCCGAATCCGGTTTCGAGAATCCGCCATTGCGGCCGTCCGGACCAGGCGCCGGGCAGGCCGCAGCCGCCCAGGAACACGTGGCGCGACTGCGCCAGCGCCCCGGTTTCGGTGTGATAGATGTCGCCGAAGCGCTCGCTCAACGGCACGCCGTCGGCGCGCCAGGCGACGGGCTCGGCGGCCAAGACGGGCTCAGTTCGAGGGGGGAACGTAGCCCTGCGCGACGTCGGCGCCTTCGCCGAAGAAGTGCTTTTCCATCTGGCGGGCCAGGTACTGGCGGGCGCGCAGATCGGCCAAATTCAGCCGGTTCTCGTTGACCAGCATGGTCTGCTGCTTGAGCCAGGCGGCCCAGGCTTCCTTGCTGACGTTTTCCCACAGGCGCTTGCCCAGTTCCCCGGGATAGGGCGGGAAGTCGAGCCCTTCGGCTTCTTTGCCGAGCTTGATGCACTGAACCATGCGTGCCATTTTTGATTGCCTCTGGTGGGGAAAGCGGTTGCTTAGTTGATTTGGCTATTTAGAACTGAAAACTCGGTCGTTCCAGTTTCTATATGTCGTATTGAGAATACGCAGCTTCATTGATATGCCTTTTTGAGCAAGACACCATGAGCCTTCGCCGCGACTTTATCAAGCTTTCCCTGGGTGCCGGCGTGGCCGGTGCCATGGCCCTGACGGCATTGCCGTCGTTCGCGCAGGGCGCGGCCCCCGTGACGCTGCTCAACGTGTCGTACGACCCGACGCGCGAGCTGTACGTCGACTACAACCGCGCCTTCGCCAAATACTGGAAGGGCAAGACCGGCCAGGACGTGACGGTCAAGCAGTCGCACGGCGGCTCGGGCAAGCAGGCCCGCTCGATCATCGACGGCATCGATGCCGACGTTGCCACGCTGGCGCTGGGCGGCGACATCGACGCGCTCGCCACGCACGGCGGCTTGGTCAAGGCCGACTGGCAAAAGCGCCTGCCGCAGAACTCGGCGCCCTACACCTCGACCATCGTGTTCCTGGTGAAGAAGGGCAATCCCAAGGGCCTGAAGGACTGGGACGACCTCGTGAAACCCGGTGTGCAGGTGATCACGCCCAACCCCAAGACCTCCGGCGGCGCGCGCTGGAACTACCTGGCTGCCTGGGAATTCGCCAAGCGCAAGTACGGCAGCGACGCTAAGGCCAAGGAATACATCGGCAGCCTGTTCAAGAACGTTCCGGTGCTCGATGCCGGCGCGCGTGGCGCCACCATCACCTTCGTGCAGCGC
>NZ_JBFTPJ010000097.1:0-9904 GCF_056398445.1 Variovorax sp. 01T439_2 | reverse complement strand
CCGAAGAAATCGCCGAGGTCGTGGCGCGCGCCACCGGCATTCCGGTCGCCAAGCTGATGCAGGGCGAACGCGACAAGCTGCTCGTGATGGAAGACAAGCTGCATGAGCGCGTGGTGGGGCAGGACGAGGCCATCGGCGCGGTCGCCAATGCGATCCGCCGCTCGCGCTCGGGCCTCTCCGATCCGAACCGCCCGACCGGCTCGTTCCTGTTCCTCGGCCCCACGGGCGTGGGCAAGACCGAGCTGTGCAAGGCGCTCGCGGGCTTCCTGTTCGACAGCGAAGACCACCTGATCCGCATCGACATGAGCGAGTTCATGGAGAAGCACTCGGTCGCCCGCCTGATCGGCGCGCCGCCGGGCTACGTGGGCTACGAGGAGGGCGGCTACCTGACCGAGGCCGTGCGCCGCAAGCCCTACAGCGTGGTGCTGCTCGACGAGGTCGAGAAGGCCCATCCCGACGTGTTCAACGTGCTGCTTCAGGTGCTCGACGATGGCCGCCTCACGGACGGCCAGGGCCGTACCGTGGACTTCAAGAACACCGTGATCGTGATGACCAGCAACATCGGCTCGCCGATCATCCAGTCGATGGTGGGCCAGCCCGCCGAGGAGATCAAGGAAGCGGTGTGGGACGAGCTCAAGAACTACTTCCGCCCCGAGTTCCTGAACCGCATCGACGAGACCGTGGTGTTCCATGCGCTCGACGCGAAGAACATCGAATCGATTGCCGCGATCCAGCTCAAGGTGCTGCAGGCGCGGCTCGCGAAGATGGACCTGGGCCTGGAGGTGTCGCCCGCGGCGCTGGCCGAGATTGCCAAGGTCGGCTTCGACCCGGTGTTCGGCGCGCGGCCGCTCAAGCGCGCGATCCAGCAGCGCATCGAGAATCCGCTCTCCAAGCTGCTGCTCGACGGCAGCTTCGGACCGAAGGACACGATCGAAGTGAATACCGACCCGATCCGCACCCCCGGCCAGTTCTCGTTCACGAAGGCCGGGGAACCATCGGAGGCCGTTGCGGCCTAAAGTCGGATGATGAACTTCATTTTTCGCGTCATTCTTCTGCTCCTGGGGCTGGTCTTTGCGGCCAGCCTGGCGGTCGCCGTCATGTTGCTGGCGGCCGTGTGGGGCGTCCGCTACGCCTGGGGGCGGATCACGGGCAAGCCCGTGGCGCCCTGGATGGCTTCGATGGGCGGGCGCTTCAACCCGCGTTCGGGCTTCGAGCGTTTTCGCAATGCGGCACGGCCGGGCGAACCGAGCGCGGCCGACACCGCCAACGCACGCGCGCGCGGCGAATCCGTGGCGCGCCCGGAACGCATTCGGGGCAGCGCCCGCGACGTGACCGACGTTTCTCCGAAATCGGTTTCGCGCGGCTGATCCGCTGCCCGGGCGGCGATATGCCGCTCGCGACAGCCGGCTGCGCGGTTCGCCGTCAAAATCGTCCTCCTGCGACCGCCGCCCCAGGCGGATATTGCTTTCATCCAGGAGAGACATTCCCATGACAACACGCGACATCTTCGTGGTCGGCACTGCCCGCACCGCCATCGGCACCTTCGGCGGCGCGCTGAAGGATGTGCCCAACACCCAACTGGCCACCACCGCCGTCAAGGCCGCCATCGCGCGTAGCGGCGTGGCGGCCGATGCCATCGGCCATGTGGTCATGGGCAACGTGATTCCCACCGACGTGAAGGACGCCTACCTGAGCCGCGTGGCCGCCATCGATGCGGGCTGCCCGATCGAGACGCCGGCCTTCAACGTCAACCGGCTCTGCGGCTCCGGCCTGCAGGCGATCGTGTCGGCGGCGCAGGCCATTGCGCTGGGCGACTGCGACATCGCCATCGGCGGCGGCTCGGAATCGATGAGCCGCGGGCCGTACTTCGACACATCCGCGCGCTACGGCGCACGCATGGGCGATGCGGTGCTGGTCGACTACATGCTGGGCATCCTGCACGACCCGTGGGAGAAGATCCACATGGGCATCACGGCCGAGAACGTGGCGGCGCGCTACGGCATCACGCGTGAGCAGATGGACGAACTGGCCGTGGCCAGCCAGCAGCGCGCGGCGGCGGCCATTGCGGCGGGCCGCTTCACGGCGCAGATCGTCCCGGTCGAGGTGAAGACGCGCAAGGGCGTCGTGCTGTTCGACACCGACGAGCATGTGCGCGCCGACACCACCGCCGAGACGCTCTCGAAGATGAAGCCCGCGTTCAAGAAGGACGGCCTCGTGACGGCCGGCAATGCCTCGGGCATCAACGATGGTGCGGCCGCCGTGGTGCTGGCCAGCGGCGAGAGCGTCAAGGCGCGGGGCCTGAGGCCGCTGGCGCGCCTGGTCGGCTATGCGCACGCCGGCGTGGAGCCCGCGTACATGGGCATCGGCCCGGTGCCGGCCACGCGCAAGGTGCTGGAGCGCACCGGGCTGAAGGTCGCCGACTTCGACGTGATCGAGTCGAACGAGGCCTTTGCGGCGCAGGCCTGCGCGGTCATCAAGGARCTGGGCTTCGAYCCSGCCAAGGTSAACCCGAACGGCTCGGGCATTTCGCTGGGCCACCCGGTGGGCGCGACCGGCGCGATCATCACCACGAAGGCGATYGCCGAGCTGCACCGCACCGGCGGGCGYTATGCGCTGGTCACGATGTGCATCGGCGGCGGRCAGGGCATYGCCGCGATCTTCGAGCGCGTCTGAGCGTCTGAGGGACACTGGCGTCGGAACTTGCTGGGTTGGCTATGCACTACGTGATCGCGCGGCGACCCTCTGGGCCATGCGCTGCATTTCGGCGGTCCGTTTGTGCATCGTCACGCGAAGCCCCGATGCAGATGTACAGGGACTTCCAGGGCGGAAAGATGGGCACGCTCGAAGGCGTCTCGCTTTGAAATTCGCGGCGGTGCCGTGATCTGCTGCACCTGCCGCAAGTGGCTTCCAACTCAGCAGTTTTTGACGCCTTGACAGTGCAGTGAAGCGTCGCCATTCTGGCGAAAACAACCTAACAGAAGCGCACATGTATGAGCATCCCTACGACTGTCGTGAAGTCATTGGTTGATCTCTCGGAAGCCATCTCCGGGCCCGAGCCGTGCAACCTGCAACTGCAGACTTCAATTCTGAGTCCTTATTCCATCACGTTACCGCCAGGGTTCGTTCTCAGCGGCAAGAGCAAGGACAGCTGCATCCTGAGCTTCAGCAACGGAGATGGCATCGGCCTCACTTCGAACAACCGGATCGAGAGCCTCACGATCCAGACGACACCGGCGGCACGCGCCATCTACACGCAGGCCGGTTTGCCCGACATGGGCAGCATTGCCCTGAACGATCTGAGCGTGACGGGCCAGGTTTCCATCATCGTGCGTGACGGCACCAAGAAATTGACGCTGGCAGTCGACAAGCTTCACATTGCGGCCTGCGACAGCCGCCGCTACAGCGAGCAGCCACAAAAGTACGGGGTGAACGTCTACCAGGGCGCGCTGACCGTCTACAACTTCAACGGGGACTCGGATTCCGTGATTCAGGCGTCGTTGACGAACATCAGTGCCGGCAGCAGGAACGCTCCCGTGATCGGTTCGGGCTTGTTCGTCTGCGGCTTCAGTGACAACGGCGGGTGGGTGGAGCTCGAGAAGCTCACCACCGGAGCGGTGTACTCCAATGGCATGCTGCCCTACGGCACCGCGGACATGATCACAGCCGGCGTCTTTATTGTGTACGGCGTGCGGGCGAAGCTGGTGGAGCACTTCGGTGAGATCGTCACCTACGGGGTGAATGACATGGTCCTCGACACGTGGGGAACCGTCGAGAACTGGCTCGTGCACGAACCCATCATCTCTTACGGCCCGAGCGGCATCGGTTTCGTGAACTTCGGCACCGTCGACAAATTCGTCGCGGACAAGAAAGTCGTGACGTATGGCTTGGGAGCCCGCGGTTTCAACCAATACGACGGAACTGTTCGTCGCATTCGCCTCGACTCCATCGAGACGTTCGGCGACGGCTCCATCGGGGTCCAGGTGAGCAAGCCAGTTGGCACCATCGTGATCGACAAAGGCATCACGACGCACGGCTCCATCGGAAACACTCTGGTGAAGGGCGTGAACATGCTGCTTCCCGCGGAGGCGATCAACGTCAAACCCGGAGGCGTTGTCGACAGGCTGGAGGTGGGTGGGGACCTGGTCACGCACGGTGCGAAGGTCACGACGTACGCTGTCGAAGGCGGCAAGGTTGTCCGCGCCGAAGTAGAACTGAGCCACCGCGCCGCTTGAATCGTGAGCCAGGGGTGGAAGCCGACGCAGCAATGGTCGACTGTGGATAAGTGTATGTCTTGCCTTGTTCTGTGACCTCCTTTCGCTTCTTGTGATCGAACTCATAAGGCGCGAAGGGCGTAGCCCGTAGCGCCTTGCTACGAGCAGTAGTCGTCAATCGGTGGCGTCGGTTGGATCGGCCTTGGCGCCTGTCTTGCGGGTCTGCTCCCTGGCCTTGATGCGCTTCTTCGCAGTGGCGCTGCTGTGCAGGAAGCGATGGCTCTCGTTGCCCGTCTCCACGATGTGGCAGTGGTGCGTGAGGCGGTCGAGCAAGGCGGTTGTCATCTTCGCGTCGCCGAACACCGTCGACCATTCGGCGAAGTCCAGGTTGGTGGTGATCACCACGCTGGTGTGCTCGTACAGCTTGGACAGCAGGTGGAACAGCAGCGCACCGCCGGCCTGGCTGAACGGCAGGTAGCCCAGTTCGTCCAGGATCACCAGATCCATTCGCAGCAGGCTCAGCGCGATACGCCCGGCCTTGCCCTGGGCCTTCTCTTGCTCCAGTGCATTGACCAGATCGACCGTCGAGTAGAACCGCACGCGCTTGCCGTGGCGCACGATGCCCGACACGCCCAGAGCCGTTGCCAGATGGGTCTTGCCTGTGCCTGGACCACCGACCAAGACCACGTTGTGCGCGGCCTCGGTGAACTCCAGCATCGCGAGCTGGTGGACCAGCTTCTGGTCGATCACCGACGCGTCGAAGTCGAAGCCGGCCAGATCCCGGTGCACGGGGAAGCGCGCCGAGTTCATCTGGTGCTGGACCGAACGCATCGAACGGTCTGTGGTCTCCGCCTGCAGCAGGTGCTCGACCAGCCAGCGCGAGGCATCCAAGCCGGACGCGGCACCTTGCTCCGCCAGATCGCACCAGGCACTGGCCATACCGTGCAGGCGCAACGCCTTGAGTTCGACTGTCACGTCACGCATGGTCCACCTCCTGTCCACGCAAGCCGTCGTAGCGGGCCGTGTTGGCCAGCGGTGGCGTGACGATCTGCAGCGCCGTCTGCGCACTCTGCGGTGCTGCCGGTGCGGTGAGCCGCCCGAGCACATTGACGACGTGCTCCACGCTGACACGGCCCGATGGCGGACCACTCTCCAGCGCCAGCTCGACCGCCACGATCACCGCATCCAGCCCCGCCGTCGGCACGATGGCCAACACCTGGGCCATCACGCGATCTCCACCGGCCTGGCGCAGCAGGCCGCGGCGCAGTTGCTGCAGCGCTTCGGGCATGTCCGCGAAGGGCGCACCGTTCCTCAATGCACCAGGCTTGCGCTGGATGAGCGGAATGTAGTGCTGCCAGTCGTAGCGGGTGCCGCCAGAGGCGCTCAGGCGCTCGTGGCGCGCCACTGCCGCGTCTTCTGCGACCACCACGACGTTGCCCGGGTACAGCCGCGTGCTGACCATCTGCCCAGCCAGCTCGCAGGGCACCGAGTAGCGATTGCGTGCCACCGACACCAGGCAGGTGCTCGACACCCGCGCTGGCTTCTCTACGTAGCCATCGAAGGGCTCAGGCATGGGCATCAGGTGGGGACGCTCGTGCTCGAGCATCTCGGCCACGCTGAACTGGCTGTGCTCGGGGTGGCGCACCTCGTTCCACAGCGCTCGGCATCGCTCGCCCAGCCAGGCGTTGAGTTCGACGAAGGAGCCGAAGCGGCGCCGGCCCGCCTCGATCCAGATGCGCCGACGGCTGTCCTGCACGTTCTTCTCCACACGCCCCTTCTCCCAGCCCGAGGCCACGTTGCAGAAGTCGGGGTCGTACAGGTAGTGCGCGCACATCACTGCGAAGCGGGCATTGACGGTGCGGCCCTTGCCCTTGTGAACCTTGTCCACTGCGGTGCGCATGTTGTCGTAGATCCCACGGCGCGCCACACCGCCCAGCGCTGCGAACGATCTTGTGTGGGCGTCGAACAGCATCTCGTGGCCTTGGCTCGGGTAGGCCACCAGCCAGAACGCACGGCTCGCACACAGCTTCAGGTGCGACACCTGCATGCGGTAGTAGATGCCGCCGACGACCAGGCCTTCTTCGCTCCAATCGAATTGGAAGGCCTCGCCGAGCTCGAAGGTCAGTGGAACGAACGCGGTGACGTTGACCGCCTGTCCCTCGCCCTGGCGCCAGGCTCGAACGAAGTCAGTGACGGCCGAGTAACCGCCGTCGTAGCCCGCCGCCTTGATCTCGGCGTGCAGCGCACGTGCTGTGCGCCGCTCATGCTTGGGCCGTCGCGCATCGGCCGTCAATGCCCGCTTCAGCGCTTCCTCAAACGGGCTGAGCTTGTTGGGGCGGGGATCGCGCCGGTACTTCGGCGCCTCCTTCACCGGCGCGCGCAGCCACTTGGAAACCGTGTTGCGCGACAGTCCCGTCCTGCGCGCTATCTCGCGCTCCGACAGCTTGTCCCTCGCGTGCAGCCGTCGGATCTTGCCAATCATGTCCATGGTGATCACTCCTCGAACCCCGCTGCTTAAATAAACAGCAGGGTAGGTTGAACACCTGGCTCACTTTTACTTCGGCACTACCTGCAAAACTGGCTCAGTTTCCGGTCGGCGCCAACAAGCCATGTCGAATCAAGCGCGTCAACTGTGCTACTACAGCCCGTTCACGAACATCGGCAACGTGCCGGCGGCGCGCCTTGCCAGCAAACTGGCCGAGCTGGCACCGGGCGACCTCAATCACGCGTTCTTCACATGCGGAGGCTCGACGGCAAACGACACCGCGTACCGGCTGATTCAGTTCTATCAGGGCAGCCGAGGAAAGCCCGAGAAGCGCCACGTCATCACGAGGATCCGTGCCTACCATGGCAGTACCTATCTCACCGCATCGCTGTCGGGAAACCCACCCGATCGAAATCGGCACCTGAGTTTCGAGACGGACGGAATCCACCAGGTCTCTCTCCCCACGCTGTATCGTCGCCCCGATGGGCTCTCCGAGTCGGAGTTCTGCGATCAGTTGGTGGCTGAACTGCGCAACAAGATCCTCGAACTCGGTCCGGAGAACGTGTCCGCCTTTTTTGCGGAGCCGATCATGGGATCGGGCGGCGTGATCGTGCCGCCCTCCGGCTATCAACGCCGGACATGGGAGCTGTGCCGGGAATTCGACATCCTCTACGTCTCCGATGAAGTCATTACCGCCTTCGGCCGGCTCGGTCACTTCTTTGCGTCCGACGAACTGTTCGGCGTCGAGCCCGACCTGATCATTTTCGCGAAGGGTGTGACCTCGGGATATCAGCCGCTCGGCGGGGTACTGTTCTCGGATCGCATGCACGATGCGCTCCTCGCGGCCGACCCGGACAGCTACTTCACCAATGGCTATACCTACTCGGGCCATCCGGTGGCCTGCGCCGCCGCGCTGGCGAACATCGAGGCGATGGAAGGGGAGGAAATTTGCGCACACGTGCGTGATGTCGGGCCCTACTTCATGCAGCGCCTTTCCGAGCTGCTGGACCTTGAGATTGTCGGTGACGTCCGTGGCAGCCATCTAATGGCGTGCGTCGAGAACGTGCGTGACCGCAAGACCAAGGAGCCATTTCCCGCGGGCGTCGACGTGGGAAGCATGGTCGCGCGCCATTGCGGCGACCTGGGCTTGATCGTTCGGCCTCTCGGCGCCCACAACGTGCTGTCACCGCCGCTGACGATCACCCGCTCGCAGGTCGACGACTTCGTGCGGATCCTGCGCGAGGGGATCGTCCGCACCCAGGACCAGCTTCGTCGCGATGGCGTGATGGCGTGATTTGAACATGACGATCTCGAACCGGGGTGCTTCACCCATTGTCCAGACGAGCGGTGTGGCGCTGTCCGATGCGATCAGATCGAAGCAGGTTTCCTGCGTCGAAGTGATGGACGCGTATCTGGATCACATCGGCATCCACAATGCGGCGGTCAACGCGATCGTAGCGCTGGCCGATCGTGATTTGCTGTTGAGGCAGTCCGCCGAGCGCGACGCGCAGCTCGCACGCGGGGAGTGGCTCGGGCCGTTGCACGGATTCCCACAGGCGATCAAAGACCTGGACGATGCGGCGGGCTTCCCGACGTCGATGGGGTCGTCGCTTTTCAAGGGCCAGGTCGCCGCGAGCGACAGTCTGTATGTCGAGCGCATGAAGCGCTCCGGCTGCGTGATCATCGGAAAGACGAACACGCCGGAATTCGGTTTGGGGTCTCAGACCTACAACTCCGTCTACGGCACGACACGGAATGCCTACGATCCGTCGATGGCTGCTGGAGGCAGCAGCGGCGGCG
The DNA here is from genome assembly GCF_056398445.1 of Variovorax sp. 01T439_2. Taxonomy (NCBI): domain Bacteria; kingdom Pseudomonadati; phylum Pseudomonadota; class Betaproteobacteria; order Burkholderiales; family Comamonadaceae; genus Variovorax; species Variovorax sp. 01T439_2. The sequence goes on along the minus strand of NZ_JBFTPJ010000097.1, from coordinate 1,408 downwards.
CGGCGGTGGCGTTGGCCCTGCGGATGCAGGCCGTAGTAGACGGCAGCGATCATGCGGGATCTCTGCGCAATCCCGCCGCATTCAACAACGTGTTCGGTCTGCGCCCCAGTTTTGGACGCGTGCCAAGTGTCACGGGCGATGTATTCAGCCCTTCACTGACCGTCATGGGACCGATGGCGCGTTCGGTTCCGGACCTCGCAATGCTGTTGTCGGTTCAGGCGGGATACGATCCGAGAGCGCCGCTCTCCCTGGATTCGGACCCGGCGCTCTTCGCGCGTCCTTTGGCTCGGGATTTTCGCGGCACGCGAGTGGCCTGGTTCGGCGACTTCGAAGGTGCAATGCCGTTCGAAGCAGGCGTGCTCGAACTGTGCGAGCGTGCGCTACAGGTCTTCGAGTCATTGGGCTGCATCGTGGAGCACGTCAGGCCTGACTGGCCGATGGAAGAAGTCTGGCAGAACTGGCTGGTGTTGCGCTCGTGGAGGATCGCCGCCTGGCTGAAAGACAGCTACGCCGACCCAATCAAGCGCAGGCAACTCAAACCCGAGGCTCTTTGGGAGATCGAACGAGGGCTGAAGCTGACGGCGACCGAAGTGACCGATGCTTCGAACGCGCGCTCCGCTTGGCATGCGCGGATGCAAAAGTTCATGCAGACTCATGAGTTCGTCTTGCTGCCGTCGGCGCAGGTGTTCCCCTTCGACGCAGCCGTTCATTGGCCGCGAGAGGTGGCCGGCGTGGCCATGGATACGTATCACCGCTGGATGGAAGTGGCCATCCCGATCACGATGTGCGGCAGTCCTTCGCTGAACGTACCTGCCGGGTTCGATCCCCATGGCCTGCCGACCGGACTTCAGATCGTCGGCCGCCTGCGCGACGAATGGGGTTGTCTGCAGCTCGCCGACGCGTATGACCAGGCAACCCGGTGGGTCGAAAGGCACCCGTCGCCCCTGCTGGGTTCGAATGCCGGGTCTGGCCCCTTAACCAATTCAGCCTTTAGCTTTTTTGCCGCTGGAACGTGACCCGAACGCTGTCTCGTTTCTCCTGAATTCATGAGTGGAGCTTATAGGGGTATGTGCGTTTTGCAACCTATTCAATGTTGCACGCGCTGCATATAGTTCACCGCCAAGGTGGCCAAGGTCCTTTACTCAAGCGACCTCGATGTTCAAGTCAGCCTGGCTCCAGATTCGCCCGATAGACCTTGCCGAACGGATGCGTAGGCCACTGCATTGAGCGTTGCCTTGACAAGCCTTGAGGGAGCGATATCGGTGCTTCAACGCCATGCGCGGGCAGCGGTCCGTGCGGCAGCTCGCGCTATCCGACTCACAAGCCGCGGGCCTGGACTGCGCGATGGATGTCGCAGACCTTCGTTATGACTCTATTGCGGAGAAATCTTTCACCATGAGCGCTCTCA
>NZ_JBFTPJ010000096.1:0-9918 GCF_056398445.1 Variovorax sp. 01T439_2 | reverse complement strand
ACAGCGTGTGGCTCGAGCGGCGGCTGGGAGAGGGCGCGCGTTGAACGCGCCGGCCGCACTCAGCCCGCCAGCGCCTTGTCGACCAGCAGCTGCGCCTCCTCGAGGATGCGGCCCAGGTGCTCGGCGCCGAGAAAGCTCTCGCCGTAGATCTTGTAGATGTTCTCGGTGCCCGAGGGCCGCGCGGCGAACCAGCCGTTCTCGGTGACCACCTTCACGCCGCCGATGGCCGCGCCGTTGCCGGGTGCGTGGCTCAGCACCTCCTGGATCTTCTCGCCGGCAAGCTCGGTGGACAGCACCTGCTGCGGCGACAGGCTCGAGAGCTTCTTCTTCTGCTCGACGGTGGCCGCCGCATCCACGCGATTGGCCACCGGCTGGCCCAGCGCCTGCGCCAGTTCGGCAAAGCGTTCGCCGGGATCGCGCCCGGTGCGCGCGGCAATCTCGGCCGAGAGCAGGGCGGGCACGATGCCGTCCTTGTCGGTGGTCCATACCGTGCCGTCGCGCCGCAGGAAGGTAGCGCCCGCGCTTTCCTCGCCGCCAAAGCCCAGCGACGAATCCACCAGCCCGTCGACGAACCACTTGAAGCCGACCGGCACCTCGTACAGCCTGCGGCCCAGCCGGGCGGCCACGCGGTCGATCATCTGGCTGCTGACCACCGTCTTGCCCACGGCCGCATGCGCCGCCCACTGCGGCCGGTGCGTGAAGAGGTAGTCGACCATCACCGCCAGGTAGTTGTTGGGCGGCAGCAGCCCCGCACTGCGCGTGACGACGCCGTGGCGGTCATGGTCGGTGTCGCAGGCAAAGGCAATGCCGAAGCGCTCCCGCAGGCCGATCAGCTGGTGCATGGCGTCGGGCGACGACGGGTCCATGCGGATGCGGCCGTCCCAGTCGAGCGACATGAAGCGGAAGGTGGGGTCGACCTCCTGGCTCAGCACATTGAGCCGCCCGAGCTTGTAGCGCTCGGCGATGGCCGGCCAGTAGCGCACGCCCGCGCCGCCCAGCGGGTCGACACCCAGGTCGATCTCCACGCCGCGGATCGCATCCATGTCGAGCACCTGCGCGAGGTCTTCGACGTAGGTGTTGAGGTAGTCGTGGCGGTGCGTGGTCGGGGCGCGCAGCGCCTGGGCGAGCGGCAGGCGCTTCACGCCCTTGAGGTCCGCCGCAAGAAAGGCATTGGCCGCGGCTTCGACCGCCGAGGTGATGTCGGTGCCCGCGGGGCCGCCATTGGGCGGGTTGTACTTGAAGCCGCCGCTTTCGGGCGGGTTGTGCGAAGGCGTGATCACGATGCCGTCGGCCAGCCCCGCCGTGCGACCGCGGTTGTAGACCAGGATCGCATGCGAGACGGCGGGGGTGGGCGTGTACTCGTCGTCCTTCGAGAGCATCAGCTCGACGCCGTTGGCCGCCAGCACTTCCACCGCGCTGTTGAAGGCGGGCGTGGAAAGCGCATGCGTGTCGATGCCGAGGAACAGCGGGCCGTCGATGCCCTTCTGGCGCCGGTAGTCGGCAATGGCCTGGCTCATGGCCAGCACATGCCATTCGTTGAACGCGTTGTCGAAGGAGGAGCCGCGGTGGCCCGAGGTGCCGAAGGCCACGCGCTGCGCGGGCACCGAGGGATCGGGCCGGCCCGTGTAGTAGGCCGAGACGAGGCGCGGGACATTGACGAGCAGGTCCAGCGGTGCGGGCTGGCCTGCGAGGGGATTGGTTTTCTGGCTCATGTCGAGGGTTGCCGTTCGAGTTGAAACAAGAGTCGGCACCATCATGCCGCAGGATGCGCCTGCGGATGAAACAAGCGGCAAGCGGGCCTCAGGAGGCCAGCGCTTCCATCAGGTCGGTCTCGATGGCCAGCTGCGTCTTCTGGCCCTGCAATTCGGGCCCGCTGATCAGGAAGGTGTCTTCCACGCGCTCGCCGAGCGTCGTGACCTTGGCGAGCTGCAGGTTCAGGTGATGCCGGGCGAGCACGCGCGCCACCGAATAGAGCAGCCCGGCGCGGTCGCTGGCCGAGATGTTGAGCAGCCAGCGCTGCGCCTTGTCGTCGGGCAAAAGGCTGATGCGCGGCTTGATCGGAAAGCTGCGCACGCGCCGCGACACGCGGCCCACGCTGGGCGGGGGCAGGGGGCCGGCTTCGGTCAGCGTCTGCGCCAGGCCCGACTCCACCATGCTGATGAGATCGCGGTAGTGATCGGGCAGGAAGGTGGTCACCACCTGAAACGTGTCGAGCGCGTAGCCGTTGGTCGCGGTGTGCACTTTCGCATCGAGGATGCTGAACGAAGCCTGGTCGAAGTAGCCGCAGATGCGCGCGAAGAGGTCGGGCTGGTCGGGCGTGTAGACCACCACCTGCAGGCCTTCGCCCACCGGCGAAAGGCGGGCCCGCACGATCGGCGGCGCCTTGGGGTCGATGGGCACGTTGGGCGGCGGCACGAAGCGCGAGAGCTGCTTGGCATGCCAGGCGATCTCGGTGGCTTCATGGCGCATGAAGTAGCCGACGTCGAGCGTGGCCCACAGGGCCTTGTGGGCCTCGAAGGGCTGCGCGTGCAGGGCCAGCTGCACCAGCGCCTCGCGCTTGCGCGATTCCACCTCGGCGTCGGGGTCGGGCATGCGGCCGCCGAGCGCGCGCAGCGTGTAGCGGTACAGGTCTTCGAGCAGCTTGCCCTTCCAGGCATTCCACACGCGCGGCGAGGTGCCGCGGATGTCGGCCACCGTCAGCAGGTAGAGCGCCGTGAGGTAGCGCTCGTTGCCCACGCGCCTGGCGAAGGCGCCGATCACCTCGGGGTCGCTCAGGTCCTGCTTCTGCGCGACCTGGCTCATCACCAGGTGCTCCGCCACCAGGAATTCGATCAGCCTGGAATCCTCGCGCGCGATGCCGTGCTGCTTGCAGAAGCGCTGCACGTCGCGTGCGCCGAGCGTGGAATGGTCGCCGCCGCGGCCCTTGGCGATGTCGTGGAACAGCGCCGCCACGTAGAGGATCCATGGCTTGTCCCAGCCCGCCGCAAGCTGCGAGCAGAACGGGTACTCGTGCGCATGCTCGGCGATGAAGAAGCGCCGCACGTTGCGCAGCACCATCAGGATGTGCTGGTCCACCGTGTACACGTGGAACAGGTCGTGCTGCATCTGCCCCACGATGCTGCGGAACACCCGCAGGTAGCGCCCCAGCACCGAGGTCTGGTTCATGAGCCGGAACGCATGCGTGATGCCGTAGGGCTGCAGCAGGATGCGCATGAAGGTCTGGTGGTTGACCGGGTCGTTGCGGAACTTGCTGTCCATCACGTGGCGCGCGTTGTAGAGCGCGCGCAGCGTGCGCGCCGACAGGCCCTTCACGCCGATGGTCTTCTGGTAGAGCAGGAAGGTTTCGAGAATGGCGTGCGGCTCGCGCTCGTAGAGGTCGTCGCTCGCAATCTCGATGAGGCCCGCGCGCTCGAAGAAGCGTTCGTTGATCGGCGTGTGCTGCTCGTCCACCGGCTGCAGCCGCTCCGCGATGTTCAGCAGCAGGATCTGGTTGAGCTGCGACACCGCCTTGGCCGCCCAGTAGTAGCGCCGCATCAGCGCCTCGCTCGACTTGCGCTGCGATTCGCTTTCATAGCCGAAGCTTGCCGCCACCGCGGTCTGCAGGTCGAACACCAGGCGGTCCTCGCGCCGGTTGGCAATCACGTGCAGGCGCGCGCGGATCAGCGAGAGCAGCGCTTCGTTGCGCTTGATCTGCTGTGCCTCGAACGAGGTGGCCAGGCCGTTCTTGGCCAAGTCGTCCCAGCGGCTGCCGAAGCCCGCGGCCTTGGTCATCCAGAGGATGGTCTGCAGGTCGCGCAGGCCCCCCGGCGATTCCTTGCAGTTGGGTTCGAGCGCGTAGGGCGTGTTGTCGAACTTCTGGTGGCGGTGGCGCATTTCCTGCGACTTGGCCACGAAGAAGGCCTGCGGATCGATGGCGCGTGCAAAGCGCCGGCGGAAGCCCACGAAGAGCTTCTTGTCGCCCGTGATCAGCCGCGATTCGAGCAGCGAGGTCTGGACCGTGACGTCCTTCTCGGCTTCGGCCAGGCACTCGTCGACGGTGCGCACGCTGGAGCCGATCTCGAGCCCCGCGTCCCAGCAGTGGCCGATGAAGGCCTCGATGCGCGCAGGATCGATCGCGCCGGCCTCGCCCTCGGGCGGCAGCAGCAGCAGCACGTCGACATCGGAGTAGGGAAACAGCTCGCCGCGGCCGAAGCCGCCCACGGCCACCAGCGCGAGCGCGTCGCCGAAATCGGCCTCGCGCCAGAGCGTGCACAGCGTCTGGTCGGCCAGCGCCGAGAGCTGCCGCAGCACCGTGTGCACGCTGCGCGTGGGCGCGCGCGCAAAGCGCAGGGTGTCGAACAGCGCCAGCTTCCTGGCGCGATAGGCCTCGCGCAAGGTGGCAACATCGATCTTGGCGGGTTCGATCACGGCAGTGTCCGGAGCCGTGCGCCGCTCGCGCGGCTCACGTTTTCGTGGAAGTGACGAACGAGGGCAGGGGTGGGCTGCCTTCGGACAGCGTGAGCACCTCGTAGCCCGTTTCGGTGACCAGCACCGTGTGTTCCCATTGCGCCGACAGCGAATGGTCGCGCGTGACGATGGTCCAGCCGTCGTACTGGCCGCCCTTGAAGTCTTCCTTCACCTCGCGCTTGCCGGCGTTGATCATCGGCTCGATGGTGAAGATCATGCCGGGCTTGAGTTCTTCCAGCGTGCCCGGCCGGCCGTAGTGCARCACCTGCGGCTCTTCGTGAAAGCGCTGGCCCACGCCGTGGCCGCAGAATTCGCGCACCACCGAATAGCCCTGGCCTTCGGCGAATTTCTGGATCGCGTGGCCGACGTCGCCCAGGTGGGCGCCCGGGCGCACCTGCAGGATGCCGTGCCACATGGCTTCGAAGGTGATGCTGCACAGCCGCTTGGCGGCAATGGAGGCATCGCCGATGATGTACATGCGGCTGTTGTCGCCGAACCAGCCGTCCTTGATGACGGTCACGTCGACGTTCATGATGTCGCCCTTCTTCAAGGGCTTGTCATTGGGAATGCCGTGGCAGACCACGTGGTTCACCGAGGTGCAGAGCGACTTCGGGAAGGGCACGCTGCTCGCGCCCATGTAGCCCACGGTGGCCGAGGTGGTGCCCTGCTTGACCATGTATTCGGCGGCCAGGCGGTCGACGTCGTTCGTGGTGATGCCGGGCTTGATGAGGGGCGTGAGGTAGTCCAGCACCTCGGAGGCCAGGCGGCAGGCGACGCGCATGGCTTCGATGCCTGCGGCGTCTTTGTAGGTAATGCTCATCGTGGAATTATCCCATTCAGCAGAAGAACCTGCCCCCGACGCGGAGCACTTCGTGCCCCGCTGCCCCCCGAGGGGGCCGCCATCTTGGGGCGGCCCGGCGATGGCCTAAAATTCCGGGTTAACGCGGATGACCCCAGTCAGCGGCCATTCGCCCAGATTTCTTGATTCCCAACGCGGCCCCAGGCCCATCCGACCGTGACGCAGCCCGCACCTCAAGCCCTTCCCGTCGTAACCTTTTTCGAGGGCGGCAGCGCACTCAGCGATTTCCGCGCGCGGCAGCTGCTGCCGAAGCTGCAGGCGATTGATGCGCGCATCGAGGGCGTCAGTGCCCGTTTCGTCCACCTGGTGGTCACCGATGCGGCGCTCGACGCGGCCGGCCACGAGCGCTTTGCCGCGCTCCTGGCCTACGGCGAGCCCTTCGAGGCTCCGGCCAAGGCGGGCGCCTCGGTGGTCGTCACGCCGCGCCTGGGCACCGTGTCGCCCTGGGCCTCCAAGGCCACCGACATCGCCCACAACTGCGGCCTGGCGCTGCGCCGGGTCGAGCGGGTCACCCAGTACCACCTGAAGCTCAAGGCCCCGCTGATCGGCAAGGCGCCCGTGCTCGAGGGCGACCTGCTGGCGGCCGTGGCCGGCCCGCTGCACGACCGCATGACCGAATCGGTACTGGCCAGCGTCGAGCAGGCCGCCAGCCTGTTCAGCGAACTGCCGGCCCAGCCGATGGCGCTGGTCGACGTGCAGGGCGGCGGCCGCGCTGCGCTGGTGGCGGCCAACACGGGTTTCGGGCTGGCGCTGGCGGAAGACGAAATCGACTACCTGGTCGAAGCCTTCACCCGGCTCGGGCGCAACCCGAGCGACGTCGAGCTGATGATGTTCGCGCAGGCCAACAGCGAGCACTGCCGCCACAAGATCTTCAACGCCAGCTTCGCCATCGACGGCCAGGCCCAGCCGCAAAGCCTGTTCTCGATGATCCGCCACACCGAGAAGCAGAATCCGCAGCACACCGTCATCGCCTATGCCGACAACGCCTCGGTGATGGAGGGCACGACGCTCGAGCGCTTCATTCCGGCTTCGGATTCGCAGAGCTATCAAAAAGATAGCGCGCTGAGCCATGTGCTGATGAAGGTCGAGACGCACAACCATCCGACCGCCATTTCGCCGTTCCCGGGCGCCTCGACCGGCGCGGGCGGCGAGATCCGCGACGAAGGCGCCACCGGCCGCGGCTCCAAGCCCAAGGCCGGCCTGACCGGCTTCACGGTGTCGAAGCTCTGGCCCGAAGAGGGCCACTACGGCAAGCCCGAGCACATCGCGAGCCCGCTGCAGATCATGACCGAGGGCCCGCTGGGCGGCGCCGCGTTCAACAACGAGTTCGGCCGGCCGAACCTGCTGGGCTACTTCCGCGAATACGAGCAGACCGTGGCGAGCGACGTCGACACGGTGCAGCGCGGCTACCACAAGCCCATCATGATCGCGGGCGGCCTTGGCAGCATCGACGCCACGCAGACGAAGAAGATCCAGTTCCCGGCCGGCTCGCTGCTGATCCAGCTCGGCGGGCCCGGCATGCGCATCGGCATGGGCGGCAGCGCCGCAAGTTCCATGGCCACGGGCGCCAACGCGGCCGAGCTCGACTTCGACTCGGTGCAGCGCGGCAACCCCGAGATCGAGCGCCGTGCGCAGGAGGTCATCAACCATTGCTGGCAGCAGGGCGCGGCCAACCCGATCCTTGCGATCCACGACGTGGGGGCGGGCGGCCTGAGCAATGCCTTCCCCGAACTGACCAACGACGCCGGCCGCGGCGCGCGCTTCGACCTGCGCGCGGTGCCGCTCGAAGAGTCGGGCATGGCACCGAAGGAAATCTGGTGCAACGAAAGCCAGGAGCGCTACGTGCTGGCCATCGCGCCCGAATCGCTCGAACAGTTCAAGGCCTTCTGCGAGCGCGAGCGCTGCCCGTTCTCGGTGGTGGGCGTGGCGACCGAAGAGCGCCAGCTGCTGGTGGCCGACGAAGGCGCCGCGCGCAGCGAGGACACGCCGCAGCCCGTCGACATGCCGATGGACGTGCTGCTCGGCAAGCCGCCCAAGATGCACCGCGACGTGAAGAGCGTCGCCCGCACCTTCAAGCCGCTCGACCTCACGGGCGTCGACCTGCAGAAGGCCGCCATCGACGTGCTGTCGCACCCGACCGTGGCCTCCAAGCGCTTCCTCATCACCATCGGCGACCGCACCGTGGGCGGCCTGAGCCACCGCGACCAGATGGTCGGCCCCTGGCAGGTGCCGGTGGCCGACTGCGCCGTGACGCTGGCCGACTACAAGGGCTTTGCCGGCGAGGCGATGAGCATGGGCGAGCGCACGCCGCTGGCCGCGCTCGATGCGCCGGCCTCGGGCCGCATGGCCGTGGCCGAGGCCATCACCAACCTGCTGGCCGCGCCGATCGAGCTCTCGCGCGTGAAGCTGTCGGCCAACTGGATGGCCGCCTGCGGCGAGCCCGGTGAAGATGCCGCGCTGTACGAAACCGTCAAGGCCGTGGGCCTGGAGCTGTGCCCGGCACTCGGCGTGTCGATTCCGGTCGGCAAGGATTCGCTGTCGATGCGCACGCAGTGGAAGGATGGCGGCGAAGCCCGGAAGGTCACCTCGCCCGTGAGCCTGATCGTGACCGCCTTCGCCACGCTGGCCGACGTGCGCGGCACGCTCACGCCGCAGCTCGATGCACAAGAGGCCGACACCACGCTGGTGCTGATCGACCTGGGCCGCGGCCAGCACCGCATGGCCGGCAGCATCCTTGCGCAGACGCTCAACCAGAGCGGCGACACGGTGCCCGACCTCGACGACCCCGCGCAGCTCGTTGCGCTGGTCAATGCCGTGAACGCGCTGCGCGCCGACGGCAAGATCCTGGCCATGCACGACCGCAGTGACGGCGGCCTGTTCGCCACCGCCTGCGAGATGGCCTTTGCGGGCCACGTGGGCGTGGCGCTCAACGTCGACATGCTGGTCACCGAAGGCGACGGCATTTCCGACAGCCGCATGGAAACCGGCGACGCCAAGAACTGGGCGCAGCAGGTCAGCGCGCGGCGCGAGGAGCTCACGCTCAAGGCGCTGTTCAACGAAGAGCTCGGCATGGTGCTGCAGGTGCCCACGGCCGAACGCAACGAGGTGATGCAGGTGCTGCGCGCCCACGGCCTCAGCGCCCATAGCCACTTCGTCGGCAAGACGCGGCCCGCCAGCTCCGCGATGGATGCCGGCAAGGGCAAGCTCGAAGTCTGGCGCGACGCCAAGTCGGTGTTCAGCGCAACGCTGCACGACCTGCACCAAGTGTGGGATTCGGTCAGCTGGAAGATCGCCCGCGAGCGCGACAACCCGGCCTGCGCCGATGCCGAGCACGCCGCGGCCGGCGATCCTTCGGACCCGGGCATGCACGTCTTCCTCCCTCTCCCTCCGGGAGAGGGCCGGGGTGAGGGCAGCAGCCTCAACGCCCCCGCTATCCTTCAGAACCGCCCCAAGGTCGCCATCCTGCGCGAGCAGGGCGTCAACTCGCATGTCGAGATGGCCTACGCTTTCACCGAGGCTGGCTTCGAGGCCTTCGACGTCCACATGACCGACCTGCAGGCCGGCAGGGCGGACCTCGCCGACTTCAAGGGCGTGGTGGCCTGCGGCGGCTTCAGCTACGGCGACACGCTGGGCGCCGGCATCGGCTGGGCGCGCAGCATCACCTTCAACCCGAAACTCGCCGAGCAGTTCAAGGCCTTCTTCGGCCGCGAAGACACCTTCGGCCTGGGCGTGTGCAACGGCTGCCAGATGTTCGCCGAACTGGCCGACATCATTCCTGGCGCCGAGGCCTGGCCGCGCTTCACCACCAACCAGAGCGAACGCTTCGAGGCGCGCCTGTCGATGGTCGAGGTGCTCGAATCGCCGAGCCTCTTCTTTGAGGGCATGGCCGGCAGCCGCCTGCCGATCGCGGTGGCGCACGGCGAGGGCTATGCCAACTTCAAACACCGCGGCGATGCCGCCAAGGCCATTGCCGCCATGCGCTTCGTGGACAACCACGGCAAGCCGACCGAGCAGTACCCGTTCAACCCGAACGGCAGCGCCGGCGGCCTGACTTCGGTGACCACGCCGGACGGCCGCTTCACCGCCGTGATGCCGCACCCCGAGCGCGTGTTCCGCAACATCCAGATGAGCTGGACCGGCGGCGACAAGAGCGAGCTGAGCCCCTGGATGCGGATCTGGCGCAATGCGCGCCGCTGGGTGGGCTGAAAGAAAGAGCCCGGAACGAAAAAGCGGCCCGTGGGCCGCTTTTTTCATGGGGCAGGAGGCCCGAGGCTTACTCGACCTTGGCCTTCGCGCGCAGCTCTTCCTGGTACTTCTGCAGGCGCTGCTGCTGCAGCTGCTGCGTGATCTGCGGCTGCACTTCTTCCAGCTTCGGCAGTTGCGCCTGGCGGACGTCGTCGACGCGGATGATGTGATAGCCGAACTGCGTCTTGACGGGGGCGGGCGTGGTCTCGCCCTTCTTGAGCTTGATCATCGCCTCGGAGAACTCGGGCACGAAGCTCGCGGGGTTGGCCCAGTCGAGATCGCCGCCGTTGGCGCCCGATCCCGGGTCCTTGCTCTGCTTCTTGGCGATGTCCTCGAACTTGGCGCCCTTCTTCAGGTCGGCCATGATC
>NZ_JBFTPJ010000095.1:0-10011 GCF_056398445.1 Variovorax sp. 01T439_2 | reverse complement strand
GCTATGGATGCGCGGTTTTCTTCGTTGAGGAAGCAGGCGTGGCTTCCTAGGATCGGCGCTTCGCAACCAGCCAGACCGCTCCCGCGCCGGAGCGCGCCGCCATGCCCATCGAGACGCCCTCCTCTTCCCATGCCAGCGCCCCGCCTTCGAGGCGCCTGGCGCTCAAGACCTTCGCTTCGCTCGCCTCCGTGGCGGCCATCGGCAGCCTCGGGCTTTCGGGCTGCTCGCGCGAGGCCGGTGGCCCGGCCGTGGTGAAGAAGACCGGCGACAAGGTGGCGTTCAAGTACCCGAACAACCCGTCGTTCGACCTGATCTACCTGGCCGACGAGCTCGGCTACTTCGACGGCACCAACACCCGCCCCGAGTACGTCGGCAAGATCGCCGCGCCGCAGATCATTCCGCTGGTGGGCACGGGCGAGATCGACTTCGGCAGCCGCATGGTGCCGCTGGTGATCTCGGCCATTGCGTCGGGCGCGGACCTCAAGGTGGTGGCCGCGGGCGGCAAGACGCTGCAGGAGGCGCCGCACATGAAGTACTTCGTTCGCAAGGACTCGGGCATCCGCAACCCGAAGGACCTGGAGGGCAAGACCATCGGCTTCAACAGCTTCGGCGCCTGCGCCGAGTTCGTGACCAAGAAGTACCTGCGCCAGCACGGCGTGGACGTGGCGAAGATCAACTTCGTCGTGGTGCCCGACGAGCAGGCCGAGCAGACGCTGGTGACCGGCAACACCGACCTCGCGATCATCCACGCGCCCTTCTCGGGCCGGGCCGACAACGCCGAGCCCCTGGTGCGGCTGTGGAGCGACTACGACCTGGACGGCGGCCTGGGCGGCATGGCGCCGTACAGCGCGCATGGCCAGTTCATCCGCCAGCACCCCGAGGCGGTGCGCGATGTGGTGGCGGCGCTCGCCAAGGCCGGCAACTGGGTCAACGCCAACACCGAGGAAGCGCGCAAGCTGGTGGCCAAGCGCATCAACATGGACCTGAAGAACGTCGACCGCTACGCCTATGTCGACGACCTGGTGGTGACCGAGCCGCCGATCCAGTACTACATCGACATCCTGCAGTCCGAGGGCAAGCTCGCGGCCGGCAAGGTGGCGGTGAAGGACGTCTACACGAACGAGTTCAATCCCTTCGCGCAGCAGCAGGCCGCGAAGTCCTGACCCCACGCCCGCCATGAGCTTCAAGATCTCGGCCCGCGACCTGCGGATGGACTATGCGGCGCGCGGTGCGAGCGAGCGCGTGCGCGTGCTCGAAGGCTTCGACCTGGATGTGCGCGACGGCGAATTCCTCTCGGTGCTCGGCCCCTCGGGCTGCGGCAAGTCGACCTTCCTCGGCATCCTGGCCGGGCTGACGGAGCGCACCGGCGGGCGCATTGCCATCAACGGCCAGCCGCTTGCGGGCATCAACCGCAACCAGGGCGTGGTGTTCCAGGGCTATGCGCTGTTTCCGTGGCTCTCGGTGCTCGACAACATCGCCGTGGGGTTGGAGATTCGCGGCATTGGCAAGGCCGAGCGCCGCCGCACCGCGCACGAATACCTCGAACTGGTGGGCCTGCATGGGTTTGCAGACCGCTACCCGCACGAGATCTCGGGCGGCATGAAGCAGCGCGTGGCCATTGCACGCTCGCTGGCCTACAGGCCCGACGTGCTGCTGATGGACGAGCCGTTTGCGGCGCTCGATGCGCAGACGCGCGAGGTGCTGCAGGGCGAGCTGCTGCGCATCTGGGAGCAGTACCGCAAGACCATCGTCTTCATCACGCACAGCCTGGAGGAAGCGGTGTACCTCTCCGACCGCGTGGCGGTGATGACGCAGCGGCCCGGGCGCATCAAGGACATCATCGACATTCCGCTCGCGCGCCCGCGCTTGGCGCAGGTGCGCCATACGGCCGAGTTCGCGGCGCTGCGCCAGCGCGCGTGGGAGGTGCTGAAGGATGAAGTGCAGCTCGGGCTGAAGCCGCGGTCGCTCGAGGGAGTGGTGTCATGAGCGCGGTGCTCGATGCGCCGGCGGCCCGCCCGCCGGGCCGCTTCTTCAGGTTCGCGCGCAGCCTTGGCCGCGTGGCCGAACGCGGCATTGGCATCGTGATCTTCCTGGCGCTGTGGGAGGCATTGCCGCGCCTGAGCGTCGTGAGCGATGCCTACCTGAGCCCACCGTCCGCCGTGCTCGCGAGCATCGCCCAGCTCGTCGACACCGGCCAGCTCTGGAAGCATGTGGCGGCGAGCCTGCAGCGCTCGCTGTGGGGCCTGCTGCTCGCGAGTTTCTCGGGCGTGGTGCTGGGTCTCCTGATCGGTAGCTCGAAGCGGCTGGCGGCCATCGTCGATCCGGTGCTGCAGCTGTTTCGCCAGACCTCGGCCTTCGCGCTGTTCCCGGTGTTCATCCTGTTCCTGGGCATCGGCGAGCTGTCGAAGGTGGCGATCATCTTCTGGGCCTCGTTCTGGCCCGTGCTGCTGAGCACGGTGAGCGGCGTGAAGCAGGTCGACCGGCTGCTCGTCAACTCGGCGCTGTCGATGGGCGCCTCGCAGCGCTTCGTCTTCTTCAAGGTGGTACTGCCGGCGTCGCTGCCGTCGATCTTCACCGGCGTGCGGCTGGCGGGCGCCTACAGCATCACGGCGCTGGTGGCGGCCGAGATGATTGGCGCGCATTCGGGCCTGGGCTTTCTCACGCTCAATTCGCAGGAGACCTTCCAGATCCCGACGATGTACGCCGGCATCCTGCTGCTGGCCGTGCTCGGCCTGCTGCTCAACTACCTGCTGGCCTTGCTGGAGCGCCGGCTGCTGCGCTGGCGCAAGGGGCTGAGCCTCGATGACTGAGCACAGGTTGCCCAAGCGCGGGCTGGCACTGGCCGGCACGGCGCTCGTGCTGGCCATGGCGGTCGCGGGCCTCGGCGGCGCCCGGGCTTTCACGACGCCGCCGCTGTCGGGCCTGCCCAAGGGACCGGTGCTCGCCCATGCGATCGAGCGCGGCAAGCTGGTCGTCGGCGTGCGCCGCTATCCGCGCCCTGCCCCGCCCGAGGCGCCAACGCCGCCGGAACCCGACGGTTTCGACGCCACGCTCGCACGGCAACTGGCGGCTTCGCTCGGCGTGCCGCTGGAGCTGGTCGGCCTCGACCCTGCGGCGCAAGAGGCTGCGCTGCGCGAAGGCCGCGTCGACCTGCTGGTGGCCGGCGTGCCCGCGCAAGCCACCTCCGGCATCGCGGCCGCCCCCGGCAGCTACGACATCGGCCGCGGCCTGGTTGTCTCGCTCAGGCGCGGCAAGGTTCAGGAGCCATCTGCGCTGCGCGGCGCACCGGTCTGCGTAGGCGAAGGTTCGGGCTACGCCGCCGCGGTGTCGCAGCGCTATGGCGCGCAGCCGCGCAGCTATCCCTCTTCGGTGCATGCGGCGTCGGCCTTCATGGCCGGCGAATGCGCGGCGCTCGCCGAGGACGCCGAGGTGCTGGAACGGCTCATGCGGAGCGAGGAATGGCGCTTCTACAAGCCGCTGGCGAGCGGCCTGCGTCCACCGTCGGATGCAGCCATCCGCCTGCCCGAGAGCGATGTCGTCTCGCGCGATTACCTGGCGGCGGCCCTGCGCCAATGGCGTGCCGACGGTACGCTGGACAAGGCGCGCGGCGCGCGCGTGGGCAACCTGCAGTTCGAGATCACGCTGCTCAAGGACGGCTTCGTCTGCCATTCCTGAGCACGGTGCGCATCAGTCTTCCTGGGCGCGCCATTGCGCGAGCGCGAAATCGCGGCTCACGAGGTTCTCGGCGAGCAGGAACTTCTTGACCTCGTCCAGCAGCGCCAGGCCTTCGGGCGGATACGCGGCCTCGGGGAAGTGGGAGAGCGGGTGCGAGATCTTCACGATCTCGAGCGGAAAGCCGCTCACCTCCGAGTGAAAGGCGTAATAGTCCGCGCTGTTGCGCCGGATCTCCTGCAGCGCCGTGCGGCGTGCGCGCGTCCAGGCCGCAGGCAGTCCGGGCGCGGCCGCCAGCAGCTTGCTCGACGCAACGATCACCGAGGTGCCGCGCAGCGCCGGGTGCTTCTCGGCCTCGTCGATGACCGGATAGCCGCGCGAAGCGAGCAGCGGTCCCACGTCGACCTGCGCTGCGAAGGCCGCGATCGAGCCCTGGTCGAGCGCCGCCTCGCCGTCGCGCGGGAACATGTGGATCACCTTGACGGATTTCTGCAGCCCGTTCTCCTTGAGCAGGCCCAGCACGTAGCGGTGCATGTAGGAGCCGCGCGCCACGCCGATGGACTGGCCTTCGAGCGCCTTCACGCTGCGCACGCCGTCGCGCGGCGTGAGCAGCCAGACGTTCATGCCCACCGCGTCGAAACCGATGAGCTGGCCCTCGAGGCCGCGCGAGCGGGCCACCACGGCGGGCGTGTCGCCGTAGATGCCGACATCGAGCGCGCCCGAAAGAAAAGCCTCGTTGAGATCGGGCCCGTTCGGAAAATTGCGCGTCGTCACTTCCTTGAAACCGAGCGGGGCCAGCTCGCGCAGCAGGTGGCCCTGGCGCAGCGCCCAGCCGGTGGCGGCCGCGGGCTTCTTGCCGGGGCCGATGTAGCCGAGACGCAGCACCTGGCCGCTGTCCTGCGCAAAGGAGAAACGGGGCAATGCGCTCGCGGCGGTTGCGGCAACGGCGCCGCGCAGCAACCGGCGGCGGCTGGAGAGATCGGACATCGGGAGGACTCGCAGCAGGAAGGAAGAAAAAAAAGGGCTCAGTGCGCCCGCCGCAGGAGCTCGAAGCTCGCATCGGCCGAAGCGGTCGACTGCCGGCCGCGGCCCCAGCCGATGGCACTGCGGTAGCTGCCCATCAGGGCCGCGGCCGCGGCATCGCGCTCCTCGGCGGTGGCACTGCGGTCGGCAATGGGCGCGACGTAGAGCGCATCCTCGGGGCAGTACAGCTCGCACATGAAGCAGGTCTGGCAGTCGTCCTGCCGGGCGATGCGCGGCGGGCCGCCCGGCACCGCCTCGAACACGTTGGTCGGGCAGGCGTTCACGCAGATGTTGCAGCCGGTGCAGCGCTCGGCGCTGATGACTTCGATCATGCGGCCACCTCGTCCCGCACGGCATGACGCTGCACCCAGACCTCGTCGAGCCCGCCGCTGAGCAGCCGGTGGCGCTGCGCCGGGTCGGCCGCACCGTGTTCGCGCCGGCGGTGCATGCCGCGCGTTTCGGTGCGCTGCAGGGCGCTGCGATACATCCAGCGCGAGGTGGCCAGCATGGCGGCGGCTTCGCGTGCGCGAACAGCCTCTGTCGCCGTGGCAGCCGGCGCGCTGGTGCGCAGGCGGGTCCAGAGGGCATCGAGCCGTGCGAGTGAATCGCGCAGCGCATCGCCTTCGCGGAACCAGTTGCGCTGGTAGGGGAAGACTTCCGCCTGGACGGTGCGAATCACTTCCTGGCTGTCGAAGGCCGCGGCGCCGCGCGAGGAAAGCGCCACGCCGCCGGCGCGCAAGGCCGTGCGGCTGGAACCCACGGCGCGCGCGTCGCGTCCGAAGGCCGCCGCGCCTGCGCCGGCCCAGAAGCCGGAGGACAGGGCCCAGGCCGCGTTGTGGCTGCCGCCGCCCGTGAAGCCGCCGCAGATCAGCTCGCGCGTTGCCGCATCCCCCGCGGCGTAGAGGCCGGGCACGGAGGTGGCGCAGCTGTCGTCCACCAGGTGCAGGCCGCCCGTGCCGCGCACCGTGCCTTCGAGCCGCAGCGTCACCGGAAAGTGCTGCGTGAACGGATCGATGCCCTGGCGGTCGAAGGAGACGAAGAAGTTGGGCTGCGCCGTGCGCATCCATGCGCGGATCTGCGCGTCGGCGCGGTCGAGGCAGGCGAACACCGGTTGCGATTGCAGCGTCTGCGCGATGACGCCGCGCCCTTTGGAGGAGCCCGCACCTTCGATGGCCGTGCCGTCGGCCGTGTAGAAAGTCGCCCAGTTGTAGAACAGCGACTTGGTGACCGACGAGAAGGCCGGCCCCAGTCCGTAGGCGTTCGAGAACTCCATGCCCGACAGCGCCGCGCCGACCTCGGCCGCCATCAGCTGGCCGTCGCCGGTGAGCACATTGCAGCCGAGCGCCCGGCTCAGGAAGGCACAACCGCCGGTGGCGATGACGACCGCGCCGGCACGCACCACCCAGGTGCTGCCGCTTTGGCGGTTCACGCCGGTGGCGCCGCAGACAGTGCCGTGCTCGTCCACCAGCAATTCCAGCGCCGGGCTGTGGTCGAGGATGCGCGCGCCCGCTTCCTTCACCCGCTTGCGCATCAGCCGCATGTATTCGGGCCCTTGCAGCGAAGTGCAGCGCAGCGCGCCCTGGTCGTCGGCGGGGAACGGATAGCCCCAGTCCTTGAGCCGCTCGACGTTGGCCCAGGTCTGCTCGAGCACCCGGTCCATCCAGGCATGCTCGGCGAGATGGCCGCCCATGGCAAGCCGGCTGGCCTTGGCCTCTTCGCGCGCCGAGCCGTCCGGTGGCACATGCCACAGGCCGGTGCCCGAGGGCGCGGTGGCGCCCGAGGTGCCGCAGAAGCCCTTGTCGGCCAGCAGCACGCGCGCGCCCTGCGCGGCCGCGCTCACCGCGGCCCATGCGCCCGCCGGGCCGCCGCCGATCACCAGGACATCGGCCTGATGCCTGTCGGAGCCGTCGCTCCCCGAAAGAAGCTGCCGCTCGAAATCTCTCGCGCCCATGGTTGGTTGCCTCGCAATGCAAAGAAGGCGACCGTATCAACGGCCGCCTGCGTGCACAACGAAGAAAAGCAGGGATCGATATGCGCCCGGCGCACGAAGCCGCCGAGCCGGCCCGGCCCCCCGGCGTTCAGCCGCGCCGCTGCCCTGCCAATCGCCGCRCCACCGACACCAGCCGGTCGATCTCGTCGAAGGTGTTGTAGAACGCCAGCGACGGCCGCACGGTGGTCTCGACACCGAAGCGGCGCAGGATCGGCTGCGCGCAATGGTGGCCCGTGCGCACGGCAATGCCTTCGTCGTTGAGCGCGTGGCCCACCTCTTCGGTGGTGTAGCTGTCGAGCACGAAGGACATCACGCTGGCCTTGTCGGCCGCCGTGCCGATCAGCCGCACACCCGGAATCGCGCCGAGCTGCGCCATGCCGTACACGAGCAGGTCGTGCTCGTAGCGCGCGATGTTCTCGATGCCGACCTTGTTCACGTAGTCGATGGCCGCGCCCAGCCCCACGGCATCGGCAATGTTGCCGGTGCCGGCCTCGAACTTGTTCGGGATCGGCTGGAACACGGTCTTCTCGAAAGTTACGTCGGCAATCATGTTGCCGCCGCCCTGCCAGGGCGGCATGTCCTCCAGCACTTCGCGCTTGCCCCAGACCACGCCGATGCCGGTCGGGCCGAACACCTTGTGGCCGGAGAACACGAAGAAGTCGGCGCCGATGTCCTGCACATCGACCCGCATGTGCGAGACCGATTGCGCGCCGTCGACCAGCGCCTTGGCGCCCGCGCGGTGCGCCAGCTCGACGATCTCCTTCACCGGCACCACGGTGCCCAGCGCGTTCGAGACCTGCGTGACGGCGACGATCTTCGTGCGGTCGTTCAGCAGCTTGCGGTATTCGTCGAGCAGCACCTGGCCCGAATCGTCCACCGGGATGACGCGCAGCTTCGCGCCCTTGGCGGCGGCGAGCTGCTGCCACGGCACGATGTTGGCGTGGTGCTCGAGGTTGGAGACGATGATCTCGTCGCCCTCGCCCACATGCTGCCCGCCCCAGCTCTTGGCCACGAGGTTGATGGCCTCGGTGGTGCCGCGCACGAAGATCACTTCTTCGACCTCGGGTGCGTTGATGAACTTTCGCACGCGCTCACGCGCGCCTTCGTAGGCATCGGTGGCGCGTGCGGCCAGTTCATGCGCCGCGCGGTGGATGTTGGAGTTCTCGTGTTCGTAGAAGTACGCGATGCGGTCGATGACCGATTGCGGCTTGTGCGTGGTGGCGGCGTTGTCGAACCACACGAGCTGCCGGCCGTTCACGCGCTCCTGCAGGATCGGGAAGTCGCGGCGCACGGCGTGGACGTCGAACGGCGGATGCCGGCCGCTGCCCGCGAGCGGCACCGCATCGGGCCCGCGCGGATCGGGCTTGGCCGGCGTGACGAAGCCATTGGGCAGGCGCACCGCGTCGACGAAGTAGAACTGCGGCTTCTCACTCCCTTGCATCCGGGATTGGCTCCCTCGCCCCTCCGGGGAGAGGGCTGGGGTGAGGGGCTGCGGCGACGGAACGCCAGCAAGTGGTTGAACGCTCCCGCCCTCCCCCGCAAGCGGGAGAGGGGGCAACACCTGCCCGGGGGGCGAGATGGCGGGGGTCGTGCCAGCGGATGGATGGCCGTAACCGTCGCTCAAGAAGTAGAACGGCGAGGCCCCGGCCTGCGGCGCCACGGGTGCGCCGACTTGCTGCGGCACGCCCTGCACCGCACCGCCCGAACGCGGCTCGAAAGCCGGCGCCACCGACAGCACCGTGTCGGGCACGCCATTGCCCGCCACCGCGTGCGGCGCCAGCGCCGGCGCGCGATTCGCGAGCGAAGGCAGCTGCGTGGGCGATGCCGGCAGCAGGTTGGCGCCCGGAATCTGCCCCTGCGGAATCGGCGTGCCGGGCACGCTGGGCCCGAAGCCCGCGGGGCTCGCCAGCGGCGACCCCGGGGGCGCGATGTTGGCAGGAAACTGCGCGCCCGGCGGTGCGGAGAACATGGCGCTCGCCATGCGTGCGAGAACGGCCGGATCGAACGGCGCCTCGCCTGGAATCGAGGGTGTGCTGCTCACCGCGGCTTACTTGTAGGTGTCGGGATAGTCGTGGTACTTGCCGATCTCGACGTCGTCGAGCACGGCCAGCGCATCGGTGGTCAGCACCGCCAGCGAGCAGTACAGCGAGATCAGGTACGACGCGATCGCATGGTTGTTGATGCCCATGAACCGCACCGACAGGCCCGGGCCCTGCTCGCCCGAGAGCCCCGGCTGGAACAGCCCCACCACGCCCTGGCGCTTGTCGCCCACGCGCAGCAGCAGGATCTTGCTCTTGCCGTCGGCCACGGGCACCTTGTTCGACGGGATCAGCGGAATGCCGCGCCAGGTGATGAACTGCGAGCCGAACAGGCTCACCGTCGGCGGCGGCGTGCCGCGGCGCGTGGCCTCGCGGCCGAAGGCGGCAATGGCCAGCGGATGCGTGAGGAAGAAGGCGGGCTCCTTCCACACCTTGGTCAGCAGCTCGTCGAGGTCGTCGGGCGTGGGCGCGCCGGTCAGCGGGAAGATGCGCTGCTCTTCGCTCACCTGGGCCAGGAGGCCGTAGTCGGGGTTGTTGATGAGTTCGCTCTCCTGGTTCTCCTTGATCGTTTCGATCGTGAGGCGCAGTTGTTCCTTGATCTGGTCGTGCGGGCTGCTGTAGAGGTCGGAGATGCGCGTGTGCACGTCCAGCACGGTGCTCACGGCGTTGAGGTAGTGCTCGCGCGGGTTCTCTTCGTAGTCGACGAAGGTGCGCGGCAGTTGGTTCTCTTCTTCGCGCGAGGTGCAGGTGACCTTGATCGATTCGGGATTCCTGACCTTGTTGACGCGGTAGATGCCCGCCTCCACCGGCACCCATTGCAAGAGGTGTGTCAGCCAGCGCGGGCTGATGGTCTCCAGCTGCGGGACTGTCTTGGTGGCGTTGGCCAGCTGGCGGGCGGCGTTGTCGCCAAGGGCGGTGATACCACCGACTGTTGCGCTCATGAATCAAGGCTCCGTATGGGGAAGGTGGCCGCAAGTGTCAGGCGGCCTGGGGTTTTCCCTCAACAGGCTATAGCCGCCAAGTTGATCCTGCGCACCAGGCGCGATTGCTCCAGCTGCTCGCAACGCAGCAGCAGGCCGACCATGTTGATGTCCAGCGCCGCGGCCAGCTTGTGCGCCGTGACGATCGACGGAATGACGCGTCCGCGCTCCACCTCGCCGACATAGGAGCGGTTCAGGTCGGCGCGCTCGGCCAGCGCCTCCTGCGACCAGCCCTTGCCTTCGCGCAGCTGGCGGATGGTCACGCCGAAGTCTTCGACGAAGTCCTTCATGCGCCCGCTCCCTGCGG
>NZ_JBFTPJ010000094.1:0-10029 GCF_056398445.1 Variovorax sp. 01T439_2 | reverse complement strand
CCGCATGGCTATCACGATGTGGCGCTGATCCGCGAGGATCTGAGCCGCGCAGGATTCGCCGACATCGCAATCCAGACGCGTGAGAAGCGCAGCCGCTCGCCCTCGGCGCGCGAGGTGGCCACGGCCTATTGCCAGGGAACGCCGCTGCGCAGCGAAATCGAGGCGCGCGACGCCAGCCTGCTTCAGCGCGCGACGGACCGCGCGACGGAGGCGATCGCCAGCCGCCATGGTGAAGGGCCGGTGGAAGGCAAGATCCAGGCGCATGTGATCGTGGCGGCGGGATAGCGCCGCGCGCCCGCAATTGAAATTTATTGTTGGCGCGGCCGGCCCAGATACAGAGGGATACGCAAGCCGGCCGCCGGGCTGCCGGTGCGCCGAACAATGGCTCCATCACTTCGCAACCATGGAGCCCCCGATGACCGCTTTTCCCCTGCTGCCCCGCCGTTCCTTCCTTGCCAAGGCGGCGCTCGGCATGGCCGCCGCCCAACTGGCCCCGATCGCTCCCGCCTTCGCCCAGTCCGCGGGCACGCCGAGCCTCCGGCGCCTCGAGCCGCTCAAGAGCATCGACGCGGGCTCGCTCAACATCGGCTACTACGAGGCCGGCCCGGCCGACGGCGCCCCGGTGATTCTTCTTCACGGCTGGCCCTATGACATCCACATGTTCGTCGACGTCGCCCCGCAGCTTGCGGCCGCGGGCTTCCGCGTGATCGTGCCGTACCTGCGCGGCTACGGCAGCACCCGCTTCCTGTCGGCCCGCACGCCGCGCAACGGGCAGCAGTCGGTGGTCGCCGTGGACATCATCGCGCTGATGGACGCGCTGAAGATCAAGGCCGCCACCGTGGCCGGCTGCGACTGGGGCGCGCGCACGGCCTGCATCATGGCCGCGCTGTGGCCCGAGCGCGTGAAGGCGCTGGTGTCGGTCAGCGGCTATCTGATCGGCAGCCAGCAGGCCGGCAAGGCCCCGCTGCCGCCCGCGGCCGAGCTGCAGTGGTGGTACCAGTACTACTTTGCGACCGAGCGCGGCCGCCTGGGCTACGAGAAGAACCGCCACGACTTCGCCAAGCTCATCTGGCAGCTGGCCTCGCCGAAGTGGAACTTCGATGCGGCCACCTTCGAGCGCAGCGCCRTGGCCTTCGAGAACCCCGACCACGTGGCCATCACGGTCCACAACTACCGCTGGCGGCTGGGCCTGGCCGACGGCGAGGCCAAGTACCAGGCGCTCGAGGACCGGCTGGCCAAGGCGCCGGTGATCGGCGTGCCGACCATCACGCTCGAAGGCGACGCCAACGGCGCACCGCATCCGGAGCCCGGCACCTACGCGAAGAAGTTCTCGGGAACCTACGAGCACCGGCTGGTCAGCGGCGGCATCGGCCACAACCTGCCGCAGGAAGCGCCCGAGGCCTTTGCCAAGGCGGTGCTCGACGTGGCGCGCGGCTGAGGCGGCGGACCCCATGTGGAACATCGACCAGGCCTACATCGATGGCGCCTTCGTGCCCGTGCAGGGCAGCGAGCGGCTGGAGATCTGCAACCCCGCGACCGAGCGGGCCATCGGCACGGTGACGCTGGCGAACCGCGAGGATGCGAAGCGCGCCATTGCCGCAGCGAACCGCGCCCAGCCGGCGCTCGCGCGAAGCACCAGGGCGCAGCGCATCGACATGCTCCGGCGCCTCGAGGCCGCGGTGCTGGCACGCACCGACCGGATCCGCGAGGCCACCATCGAGGAGTACGGCGGCCCGCTGGCCCGCTCTCAGTGGGTCAGCAACTACGCCTCGCAATGCTTCGCCACCACGGCGCAGGCGCTGCGGGACTACGCCTTCGAACGCCGCCTGGGCGAGGCCACCGTGGTGATGGAACCGGTCGGCGTCGCCGGCCTCATTGCGCCCTGGAACGCCGCCGCCGGGAGCATCTGCAGTAAGCTGGCTTCGGCCATTGCCGCGGGCTGCGCTTCGGTCATCAAGCCGAGCGAGCTGGGCCCGCTGCAGGCGCAGGCCGTGACCGAGGCGCTGCACGACGCAGGCCTGCCACCCGGCGTCTTCAATGTGCTGCTCGGGCGCGGCAGCGATGTGGGCGACGAGATCGCCACCAGTGCGGGCATCGCGAAGATCTCGTTCACCGGTTCCACGCAGACCGGAAAGCTCATTGCGCGCGCGGGCGTCGACACCATGAAGCGCGTGAGCCTCGCGCTCTCGGGCAAGTCGGCCACCCTGGTGCTGGACGACGCCGACCTGGCCGCCACGCTGCCCCTGGCACTGAACGCCGCCTTCATGAACAACGGCCAGGCCTGCGTGGCGGGCACCCGCCTGCTGATCCCGCGCGCTCACATGAAGGCCGCCATTGAACAGGTGCGAGCGGCGGCGGCCGCCCTGCGCGTGGGCGATCCGCGCGACCCTGCCACCGCGGTCGGACCGCTCGCGAGCCAGGCGCAGTTCGATCGCATGCAGCACTTCATCCGCCGCGGCCTGGCGCAGGGCGCCACCCTCGTGGCCGGCGGCGAGGGCCGGCCGGACGGTTTCGAGCGAGGCTGGTTCGTGCGGCCTACCGTGTTCGCAGAGGTGCGCAACGACATGGACATTGCGCGCGAGGAGATCTTCGGGCCGGTGCTCTCGATGATCGGCTATGGCGACGAGGACGAAGCCATCAGTATCGCGAACGACTCGCCGTACGGCTTGCAGGCCTACGTCTTCTCGTCCGACGCGCAGCGTGCCCTGCGCGTGGCCTCGCGGCTGCGGGCCGGCACCGTGCTGGTCAATCGCATCGCGCCCGAGCTGGCTGCGCCCTTTGGCGGCGTCAAGCAGTCGGGTGTCGGCAGGGAGTTCGGCGTCTTCGGCATGGAGGCTTTCCTGGAGCCGAAGACCATTGCCGCCGCGGACGGCATTGCGTGAAAAGGTGGGTACCCATCCGATGCGCTCGACCGGGCGCTTGTCGTACGATAGCTGCTGGCCGCTGCGGCTTTGAGAGAACTCTCCAGGGCCATCTGCCAGGCCAGGCAGCGGCCGATCAGACGTACTGCCATCGTGACATGAGCCCGGTATTCCTTTTGCTTGTTCATGCGGATCCACAGCAGGCAAAGCGCTTGCTGCGGCGGCTGGTTTCGGTCGGCCGCTGCATTGTCCATGTCGATGCCAAGGCCGAACTTTCCGCGTTCCGGATCGACGATCCGCGCGTAAGTTACGTGAAGGACCGTGTCGATGTGCGCTGGGGCGCCATCTCCCAGGTCGATGCCACCCTGAAGCTCATGCGCACCGCGCTCGCGGAATGCGAGGTGTCGCAGGTGAGCCATTTCATGCTGCTTTCGGGCAACTGCTATCCCTTGCGCCCGCTCGAAGAATTCCGCACCTTCTCGCAGCTGCATGTCGACACGAACTTCATCAAGATGATTCCGCTGGCAAGCACGCGCAAACTGCACGAGCGAGTCCGCCACTTCTGGTTCTACCAGGACCTCCCGGTGGATGGACGGAAATTCACCCTGGTACGGCTGTCGCGCGGCCTCCTACAATTCGTCGGCAAGCTCGGGCGCCGGTCGTTCCCGCTCTTTGCGCAGTGGCACTTCGGTTCCCAATGGTGGGCGCTGACCCCTGAAGCCGTGAGCTACCTCGTGTCGTATCCGCATGAAACGTCCGTGAAGCGATTCCTTCGGTTCTCCAAGGCGCCCGACGAAATCTACTTTCATACGCTGCTTGCAAACTCCCCGCTGCAGCACACCGTGGAGCCCGTCAGCGGAAGCGGCGTGTGGGACGCGGCGAACCTGCACCTGATCGATCCCTCGCTGTCGCGGTGGTTCCACACGTCGGACTACGAGGAGATCGTCGCGTCGGGCATGTGGTTCGTGCGCAAGGTCGGCAGCGGCGTCTCCAGCGATCTGTGCGACAGGCTGGACCGCAACGGCAATCACAACCTGGTTGCGGAAGCGGGCGAGGAGGCGGCCTAGCCGTGGGCGCCGGCTTCGGCCCGGCGATCCTCGTCGGTCTCGAAGGCAGAATACGAGCCGGGAGCGGTCGTCCGGCCGCAGGAGGGCAGCGCATGAAGATCGAACCACGCGGCGCTCGCCGTCGCCGCCTGCGGTTTCTGCGCCACTCGGTTTGGCGACAGCTTCTGGGCCAATCTGCGGTGGCTGCAGTAGAGCACTTGCCATGAGATGGTTGAAACTGCTGCGCAGCATTCTGCGCGTGTTGTGGTGGGCCGCGGCAGCGGCCCTGCCGGTTGTGCAATACCGTTTCCGCGAAAGCTACCGCCGCGCAATCGGGTGCCCCGCCACACCGGATTGCTACGTGCCGGGCGCCGAGCTCCTGATCGACATGCTGCTTCTCGCCGCGGGTTCGGCTGTGGTGCTCTGGCCGCTCTGCGCGTGGTACGCCATCGTCAAGCCATGGCTGGCCCGCCGGGCATCGCTCAAACAGTGACAGGAACTGCATCGGATGTTCTTTTCTCGCAAACCGGCGCCGCCTTCCTCGAGGCTCATGCAACTCCACGAATACATCGACCTGCTCCACGGCGGCACCGAGGATCACGCCGGAAGCGATGCGATTGCTTCCTGATCGCCATCTTCAGGAACGGCGCGCCCACCGCACAGGAACATCTTCTTTTCGACATCGGTGCGGAATACCAGGAGCCCATGCTGGAGTGCCCCGAGTTCGGTGTGGCCGAGCCGGCGAACGAAGCCAACATCCGCCACTGGATTCCATTGCTGCAGGACAGCCCGTCGGCGTTCGCAATCGTTGAGCGGCGCGGCGGAACCTACATGCAGGTGTTCGCCGATGCCGAGGGCTTTCATCTGGAGCATCAGCTGGTCACTCCCGGGGCGCACTACCGCACGGCCGAGCCGGTCAGCGCCGAGGAAGCCGTCGGCATCCTGGTGTCCTATGCGTGCGAAAAATACGAGTGGGCTTACAAGCCCTGGGAGCGGCTCGAGCTGCAGGGCATGTGATCCGTCTTGCTGCGGCGGGGTAGATGGACTCTGCAGAAATGAATCCACCTGGACGAGACCTGCTTGCAAACAGCATAAACTTCTCCCATGAGCACCATGACGTATCCCTGCCGGAAGCCATGAAGTCGTTCGTGGACGAGCAAATGTTCGAATGCGGCCACGGCACAAGCAGTGAGGATGTGCACGAGATCATCCRAAAGGACCAGCAGCGGCTCCAGCTGCGTAGTCTGCTGCTCCAAGGAGGCCTCTCGGCGC
The DNA here is from genome assembly GCF_056398445.1 of Variovorax sp. 01T439_2. Taxonomy (NCBI): domain Bacteria; kingdom Pseudomonadati; phylum Pseudomonadota; class Betaproteobacteria; order Burkholderiales; family Comamonadaceae; genus Variovorax; species Variovorax sp. 01T439_2. The sequence continues at coordinate 4,850 of NZ_JBFTPJ010000094.1, read as the reverse complement.
CCGTCGCAGTGGTAGACGCGGCCTATTTCGATGGCTTGCGCGAGAGAGTGTGCGATGTGGGCAAAAAGGTGGGCAAGGCCGGCGGCAGGTGACGGCGAAAGCAATCATCCCGACGACTCACTTGCGATTTCCACACGCGCCTGAGCGTCACAGCCGGTGCTCCCGCGCTAACGCTCCAGAAAGAGATCGGCAATCACCGACCTCAGCCACCTGTTGGAAGGGTCCTGCTGATACCGCTCGTGCCAGTGCTGCTTGACGGCGAACCCCGGCAGCGTGAAGGGCGGCTTGAACACCTTCACTTCAGCGATCCGCAGCAAGGTTTTGGCCACGCGCTCAACGACTCGCCTGAATTCATCAAGCGCTTCGAGGTCGACGTCCAGGCGGTGGGGGCCTTGCGGGTTCAGCATCCGTCGCTGGACTTGACGCACGCCCTGTTCCATCTCAAGGCGGGATGCGACGGGGCCTTGGCAAGGATGAAATAAAGGCAGGCAGGCTTCGCGAGCAGTTCCGCGATCGCTCCATGCCCGCGGGTTACGTACCCACCAGCACGCGGGTTCGCACCGACTTGCGCACGACCCAGTCGCGCGTCATCGCGTCGAACGCAAGGAAGTGCGGCGCAGCCAGGTGGGTCTCGATGGCCGCTGGATCGTCGTACAGCTCGTAGAGGAAGAAGGCGCCAGGGTCGGCCGGGTCGCGGCATACATCGAAGCGGCTGCAACCCGGCTCGTCGCCGAGCGAACGCTGCGCATTGTGTGCGATGGCTTCGGCAAAGGCTTCGGCTCGCTCGGGGTGGATCTGGAAGTCGACGAGCAGTGCGTGGGTCATGATTTTCAATCTTTCCGTCGGCGTCAGTCGAGGCTCAACTTGGCCTTGCTGGCGAGCGCCGCGAATTTCGCGATCTCCGCCTGTATCTGAGCGGCCATCTGCTCGGGCGTGTTGCCGATCGGCTCCGCGCCCATCTCCAGCCATTGCTTCTTCATCTCGGGCATCGCGAGGATTCGGGTGGAATCGGCGTGGATCTTGTCGACCACGGCCTTGGGCGTGCCGGCCGGCGCCATCAGACCGAACCAGGTCGCGATGTCGAAACCGGTGAGGCCCGCTTCCGACAGCGTCGGCACCTCGGGCAGTGCCGACGAGCGTCTGGCCGTGGCCACCGCCAGCGGGCGCAGCTTGCCGCCCTTGATGAGCGGCAAGCAGGAGGCCACCGTGTCGAACATCATCGTCGTCTGTCCGCCCATGAGGTCGACCAGCGCCGGGCTGCTGCCCTTGTAGGCGACGTGCAGGATGTCGGTGCCGGCCATGTCGTTGAACTGCTCGCCGATGAGGTGGTGCGCGGTGCCGGCACCGGTGCTGCCGTAGCTGAGCTTGCCGGGGTTCGCCTTGGCTTGCGCGATAAGCTCGGCCACGTTCTTCGCGGGATTGGCGGCCGACACGATCAGCACGTTGGGCACGATGGCCAGCACGGTGATCGGCGCCAGGTCCTTGCCGAAATCGTAGGGCAGCTTCTTGTAGACCGACTGCGCGATCGAGTGGTGCACCGCACCCATCAGCAGCGTGTAGCCGTCGGCCGGCGACTTGGCCACATAGTCGGCGCCCAGCGTGAGGCCGGCGCCGGGCCGGTTCTCCACCACTACCGGCTGGCCCCACGCCTGCGACAGCTTCTGGCCGATGGTGCGGGCGATCTGGTCGGTGCTGCCGCCGGGCGGCGAGGGCACGACGATCTTGACCGGCTTGGCGGGCCACGCCTGGGCATGGACGGCGAGCGGTGCGGCGAGGGCCGCGGTCGCGAGCAGGGCGGCGTTCAGGAAGCGCTTCATGGTTTTGTCTCCGTGTTGTTTGGAAAACGGGACGGCGGGCGTGGCCGCCGGCAGCACTGCCGCGTCGCGCAGCTAGGCCGCGCGCAGGGCGTCGGTGGCCGCGCGCGTGATGTCGGCCGTGCCGTGCATGCCGCCGAACTCCATCGGCCGCACCTGGCCGGTGGCGAACACCTGCTCGACCGCGCGTTCGATCAGCGCCGCGCCGTCGGCCAGTGCGGTGTCACCGCTGCGCTCAGCCAGCCACTCGAGCATCATGGCGGCCGACAGCAGCATCGCGGTCGGGTTCGCCTTGCCCTGGCCCGCAATGTCGGGCGCGGTGCCATGCGCCGGCTGGAACAGTGCGTGCCTGTCGCCGATGTCGCCCGAGGGCGCCATGCCCATGCCGCCGACCAGCGCGGCAATGAGGTCCGACAGGATGTCGCCGAACATGTTCTCGGTGACCAGCACGTCGTAGGTCCACGGCTTCATCACCAGGTTGAGTGCCATCGCATCGACATAGCCGCTGTCGGCCGCCACCGCCGGATGGCGCGCCGCGACTTCCTCGAACACCTTGCGGAAGAAGGCCATCGAGGCGAAGACGTTGGCCTTGTCCACGTTGGTCACGCGGCCTGCGCGGCCCAGCCGCTCGGCCCGGCGTGCGGCCAGGCGGAAGGCGAATTCGCAGATGCGTGTCGTGCCGTGGCGCGTGATACGCATGGTGTCGAACACTTCCTGGTCACCGCGTACGTCGCCGCGGCCGCGGGCATAGAACAGGCCTTCGGTGCTCTCGCGCACCAGCACCAGGTCGATGTGCTCGGCCTTAGGGTTCGACAACGGCGTGGGCAGGCCGCGGAAGGTGCGGATCGGCCGCACGCCGGCATACAGGTCGAAGTGCATGCGCAGGTCGAGCTGCGGAATGATCTCGGTGCCGTCGGCGCCGCGCACGTGCGGCAGGCCCATCGCACCGAACAGGATGGCGTCCGCGCTCTCACAGCGGCGCAGCGTGGTCTCGGGCAGCGCGACGCCGCTGTCGAGATAGTGCTGTGCGCCGGCCGGCAGCCATTCGAGTGCCAGCGCACGGCCGACGCGCGGCTGCACGGCTTCCAGTACGGCCTGCGCCGCGTGCATGACTTCGGTGCCGATGCCGTCTCCCGGCAGGACGGCGATGCGGTAGTTCTTTTCCATGGGAGAGAGGGGCTTGTGTGGCGTGAGAAGGGAAGAAGAAAAAAAACATCCAGCCGGGCTACATCTGCTGCAGGCGGTAGCGCTCGAACAGCGCCAGCAGCTCGCGGCTCGCGCGCTGGCGGTGGGCACGGTTCACTGCCGATGCGCCGGCCGAATCGCCGGCGCGCAGGCACTCCACCAGCGCTGTGTGTTCCTGCGTTGAATTCACCGGCTTGGGCCGCAGCCGCAGCGTGAACATGCGGGCGCGGTGCGCGCGGTCCCAGTGACTGAAGACGGCCTCGGTCAGCAGGCGGTTGCCGGCCATGGTGACCAGCTGCGCATGGAAGCTCTCGTCGGCGCGTGCCCAGGCGTCGAGATCGTCCTTGGCCAATGCGTGTTCCATCGCCTGCGTCGCGCGCACCAGCGGCGCCAGCTCGGAGTCCGACGGGCGGCGTGTTGCCACGATCTCGACGGCCAGGCTTTCGAGCGCGGTGAGGATCTCGTAGATCTCGCGCATGTCAGTGGCCGACATCGGCAGCACGCGCATACCGTGGCGCGGGATCACCTGCACCAGGCCTTCGCGCTCGAGCCGGATCAGCGCTTCGCGCACCGGTGTGCGGCTCAGGCCGAGCTCCAGCGCGATCTCCTGCTCCAGCGCCTGATGGCCGGGCGGCCATATGTTGTCGAGGATGCGCCGGCGCAGGCTTTCATAGGCCGCGTCCGTGCGCGAGAGCGCAGGCGAGGCAGCCGGGGGTGGGGTCGTGGTGCGCGGGGTGGGCATGGACGAGTCCGGGTCGGATGGTCAAATAACGTATGAATTAATGTATACGTTAATCGGAATGCCGTTGCCTGGGAAAACCCGGACGCGCACGCGCTCGCTATATTCCTCCCTCCAGAGTTGTTCTGTACAACCCAAATCAAGAGGAGCTCGCGCCTTGAAGCCATCCCCCAAGAAGCAGGCGGGCCTGAACTTTCCCAGGCCGCTGGTCACCGTCGACGTGGTCATCTTCACCGTGCTGGAAGATGCGCTGAGGGTCATGCTGGTACGCCGCCCGGGCGATCCCGACGATCCCTTTCCGGGGCGCTGGGCGCTTCCCGGGGGGTTCATCGACGTCGACAGGGACGCCAGCCTGCTCGACTGCGCACTGCGCAAGCTGCGCGAGAAGACCGGGGTTGCCGCACCGTATCTCGAGCAGCTGGGCAGCTGGGGCGGCGCGCACCGCGATCCGCGCGGCTGGTCAGCCACGCACGCCTTCTTCGCGTTGATGCCGGCCCGGGACCTGGCGCCCGACCAAGGCGTGAACGCCGCGCAGGTCGAATGGATGGACGCGGCAGCCGCGGGCCGCAAGCGCCTGGCGTTCGACCATGCGGAGATCCTGGCCAGCGCCATCGCGCGGCTGCGCAGCAAGGTGGAATACACCTCGCTGCCGGCCTTCCTGCTGAACGAGCCCTTCACGCTGCCGCAGCTGCAGCACACCTACGAGGTCGTGCTCGGCCGAGCCGTCGACAAGAGCGCCTTCCGCAAGCGGATGCTCGATGGCGGCTTCATGGAAGAGGCTGGGATGGTGGAGGGCGCCTCCGGCCGGCCGGCCATGGGCTACCGGCTGCGCGACCGGTCCCAGGCGGCGCTGTTTCCCCGCACCTTCAGCCCGCGCGACGCCGAGGCTTGACTTTCTCCTTCATTGTTGTACAGTGCAACCAAAGAGAGTTGTACAGTACAACTAACACAAGAGGACGCCGCCATGAAGCAGAACATCCATCTCCTCGTGATCGATCCGCAGAACGACTTCTGCGACCTGCCGGCCGACTGGCTCGGCACCGACGCCGCCACGGGCACGCCGCAGCAGCCGGCCCTGCCGGTGGCCGGTGCCCACGCCGACATGCTGAGGC